>NZ_JBHWIJ010000024.1:33741-39427 GCF_042732255.1 Kitasatospora sp. NPDC059803
GGGCGGGGCGGGGGGGGGCGGGGGGGGGGGGGGGGGGGGGGGGGGGGGGGGGGGGGTGTGGGTGGGCCCGGGGGGGGGTTTTGGGGGCCCCGCGCGCGCCCCCCCCCCCCGGTTCCACTCCCGGAGCAGGGCTGGAAGCTCCACGTCAGCGCGGCCTCGGCGGCGGGCGAAGCAGTGCTCGCGGCCGTCGTACGGGCTCTCGCCGACGACCCGTGCCCGTTCAAGTTCGCCGCCGGGGAGCAGCGGCTGCGCGAACTCAACTCCCGTAACAGCGATCGGGGTTCGGCGGGAAAGTTCATCACCGTCTACCCGGCCGACGACGCCCAGTTCCGGCGGCTGGCCGCCGGACTCGACCGGGCCACCGCCGGACTGCCCGGGCCCGTCGTACTCTCCGACCGCCCCTACCGGCCCGGCAGCCTGGTCCACTACCGGTACGGCGCCTTCGCGGCCCGCGCCGAGCTCGGCCACGACGGGGAGTACCGGTCCGTCCTGCACGGGCCGGACGGCGAACGGGCCGAGGACGTGCGCGGCGCCTCCTACCGGGCGCCGTCCTGGGCCAGCGACCCGCTGGAGACCGGTGCGGCCCGGCCGGGGCCGAAACGCGGCGCCGGCGTGCTGCTCGCCGAGCGGTACGCGATCACCGCCGCCGTACGGCACAGCACCAAGGGCGGGGTCTTCCTCGGCCGGGAGGCCGCGAGCGGCGCCGAGGTCGTGGTCAAGCAGGCCCGCGCACACATCGAGATCGACCGGGCCGGCACCGACGCCCGCGACGCCCTGCGGCACGAGGCCGCCCTGCTGACCCGGCTGGACGGGCAGGGCCTGACACCCCGCCCGATCGAACTGATCGAACGGGACGACTCCGTCTTCCTCGTGCAGGAACGAATCGCCGGACAGCCGCTCGGCGCGTGGGTCGCCGCCCGGCTGCGGCGCGACGGCAGCCCCGACGTCGACTGGGCCGCCGCCGGACCGGTCGCGCACGCCCTCCTCGACCTCGTCGAACGGGTACACGCCCAAGGACTCGTCCTGCGCGACCTCTCCCCCGGCAACGTGATGGTCCGCCCCGACGGCCGCCTCCGGCTCGTCGACCTCGAACTCGCCGCCGAAACCGGCCGCTCCGCCGGCTCCGCCGGCACCCCCGGCTACCGCGCCCCCGAACAGGGGCCCGGCCGGCTCGGCCTCGTCCACGACGGCACCTGCGTCGCCGACCCGGCCGTCGACCTGTACGCCCTCGGCGGCCTGCTCTTCCTCCTCGCCACCGGCCACGACCCGCTGCTCCCGGACGACCTCCCCCGGGCCCGCCCGGTCACCGAACGCCTCGGCCGCTGGCTCGCCCTCGCCGCCCGCACCGGCACCACCGCCCGCCGCCTCGCCCCCGCCGTCCTCGGCCTCCGGGACGAACAGCCGGGGCAGCGCTGGAGCCTCGCCCAGGTCAGGGCGGAACTCGCGGGCGAAGCCACCGCGGACGCCCGGCGCGGCGATGACACACGCCCGGGCGGGGCTCCCGGTGCCGCGCACGGGCATGAGACCACCACCGCCGTCACCCCCCTGTGGCAGGCCCCGAACCGGCGGACCGCGCACACCCGACACCCCGACGGCCCCCATGCCACCGGCCCGACCGGCGCCGCCGCCACCGCACCCCCGCAGCGAGCCGCCGACGGCAGTGCCGCGCCCGCCAGGGCCGGTGCCATGCGGGCCGCCGCCGCTCCGCCGTGGCGCGCTGCGGCCCACCGGGCCACGCCCGCCGAGCACTCCGCCGACGCCCACGACGACCGTTCCGCGACCGACCCGACCGCCGCGACCGCCACGACCGGCGGCCCCCGGGCTGCCGTCCGCCCCGACGGCGCCGCTGCGGACGCCGCCTGCCGCGCGTCGGCCGGCCTCCTCGACCGGGTGCTGTGCGACGGCCTGCGGCAGCTGGCCGTCACGGCCACGCCGCTGCGGCGGGACCGGTTGTGGCCGGTCGTGCCCGCCGGGGAGCGGACGGATCCGTGCAATGTGCAGCACGGCGCCGCCGGGGTGCTGGCGGTGCTGGCGCGGGCGGTGGCGGCGGAGGGCCTGCCGGGCGGGGTGCGCGCGGAGGCCGCGCGGACGGCACGGACGGCTGCCGGGTGGATCGAACAGCGCCTGGCCGCCGAGCCGGTGGTGCTGCCCGGGCTGCACTTCGGGCGGTCGGGGACGGCCTGGGCGCTGCTGGACGCCGCCCGGTCGTTGGGCGACGACGCGCTGGCCGTTCGGGCCGCCGCGCTCGCCCGGCGGATCCCCGTCGAGTGGCCCAACCCCGACGTCTGCCACGGCGCGGCCGGCTCCGGGTTCACCCAACTCCGCTTTGCTGCCGAGGGCTTCACCGCCGAAGCCGCCGGTGACCCGAACTTCCTCGACCGCGCCGCCCACTGCGGCCACGCCCTGCTCGCCGCCGCCCGGCACGAGCCGTACGGGCGGGTGTGGCCGGTGCCGGCGGACTTCGACTCGGCGCTCGCCGGGATCACCCACCTCGGCTTCGCGCACGGCGTGGCCGGTGTGGGCGCCTTCCTGCTGGCCGCCGCCGAGGCGACCGGCGACCGCGACCTGCTCGCCGGCGCCGTCGAGGCCGGGCGCACGCTCGCCGCGACCGTCCGCTGGGACGCGCCGCGCGACAGCGCCTGGTGGCCGCAGAGCGCGGACGATCCGGACCGCGTCAGGCTGGCGCACTGGTGCAGCGGCTCGTCCGGCGTGGGCACCTTCCTGCTGCGGCTCTGGCGGGCCACCGGCGACGCCACCGCGCACGGGCTGGCGCTGGCCGCCGGGCGGGCCGTACTGGCCGGGCGCTGGCACGGCGGGGTGAGCGCCTGCCACGGCCTGGCCGGCGACGGCGAGTACCTGCTCGACCTTGCCGAGGCCGCCGATGTCGCCGACGAGCGTGAATTCCGTTCCGGCTCCGAGGAGTTGGCGCAGCTGATCGCCGCCCGGTCGGCGCTGCGGGGCGGCCTGCTGGTGCTGCCGGACGAGACCGGGACGGGCTGCGCGGCCGGCTACGGCACCGGCGCGGCGGGCGCGTTGGCCTTCCTGCTGCGGCTGCGGCACGGCGGCCCCCGGCTCTGGGTGGATCCGGTGCCGCCCGCCGTACGCCGGTCCCAGGGCGCGGCAAGCGGGGTGAGCGGGGCATGAACGTGGCCACCCGGACCGTCGCGCAGGCGCTGCGCCGACTGAGCTTCACCTTCGCCGCCGACGGCGGTCACGCCGCCTGCCTCGCCTCGGCCGCCGACGGCGGCTGGTACGTGGAGAGTTGGCGGCTGCCGTCGGACGGCGGGCCGGCCACGCCGCTCGCGTTGCCGCTGCCCGGCAACCGGTCGGAGAGCCTGCGTTCGCAACTGGTCGCGCTGCCGGACGGCTCGGTGCTGGTCTGCCGGCACGACGGCGATCGGCACGACCTGGTCCGCCTCTCGTACGGCGAGAACGGCGCCGTGGAACAGCAGGTGGCCACGATCCGGATGCCCGGGCTGCGGCTGCTGCCGATCCCGACGCCCCCCGGGGCCGGTCCTCGAACGCCGATGGCGCTCGCCCTCGGGACGGACACCCGCCCGGCGACCACCGCCTGGCTGGTGCGGACGGACGGCAGCGAGCCCGAACGGGTCGCCGAGATCCCGGGGTTGCACGGCGGCGGCGCCTGGCTGGACCACGCCGGGGCGCTGCTGGCGCTGGACCGGGTGAACGCGGGGCTCGTCCGCACCGTGGTGCTGGACCTGCGCAGCGGCACGACCACCCCGCTGCTGGAGATCGGCGAGCGCAGCAACGACCGGCTGGTGCTGTTCGACCCGGACAGCCGGTTCGCGATGGTGCGCAGCGACGCACCGGGCACCGACCGACTCGGCTGGGGCGTGCTGGGCGGCGGCGAACCGCTGCGGTTCCCGGAGTGCCTGCACGTCGCGGGCATGTTCCTGCGGCCGGTCGCGCTGCGGCGGACGGCGGACGGCCCGCAGGTGGCGGTGCAGGTCGACCACGGCGCCGGCTCCGCGCTCGCCCTGTGGCGGGCCGCCGCCGGCCGGCTGGACCAGCTGCCGGTGCCGCCCGGCCGGCTCGGCGCGGTCGGCCACTGGGGCGGGGCGGCGCTGCGGCTCCCTTACTCCTCGCCCGACCACCCGGCGGCGCTGGCCGCCCTGGACGTGGACGCGCTGCTGGCACACGGCCCGGCGAAGCCCGGGTCCGGCCCGATGCCGATGCCGCTGCCACTGCAACTGGCGCCGCTGGGCTCCGGCCTGCCCGGCCCGTGGCGGGACACCGTGCTGCCCTGGCAGCCCGGCGGTCCGCGCACCCCCCGTACCCAGCCGCCGGGTTGGCGGGTGGACGGCAGCACCGCACCCGGGGACGGCAGCCGCTGGCAGCCCGCGCAGAGCCTCGAACTCGCCGGTCCTGCGGGGCCGTTGGAGGCCGTGGTGTACGGCGGGGACACCTGGCTGAGCAGCCCGCACCTGGTGCTGGCGCTGCACGGGGGCCCGGCGGACGCCTGGCGGCTGGAGTTCGACCCGGCCCTTCAGCGGATGGCCGCCGAGGGCCTGGCCGTGATCGCACCGAACCAGCGCGGCTCCACCGGCTACGGGGTGGCGCACGCGATGGCCATCCGGGGCGCCTGGGGCGGGCCCGACCTGGACGACGTGCTGTACCTGCTGGACGGCATCGCCGGCCAGCGCGCGGCGCTCGGGCTGGAGCCGCCGGCCCTGTTCGGGGTCAGCTACGGCGCGTTCCTGGCGCTGCTGGCGGCCGCGCACGCGCCGGCCGAGCAGGTGTCCCGCTGCGCGGTGGTCGCACCGTTCTTGTCCGGTGCCCGGCTGCTGGCCGAAGCGGCGGCCCCCGTACGGGCGTTGACCACCCGGCTGGCCGGCGACGAGCCGATCACCGACGCCCGTGGCCCGCGCGACGTCCTCCAGCTGGCGCACCGGCTGAGCGCCCCGCTGCTGGTGGTGCACGGCAACCGGGACGAGGTCGTGCCGGTGAGCCAGTCCCGTTCGCTGCGGCACGAGTTGCTGCGGATCGGCCGGGTCGAGGGCGCGGACTTCCGGTACGTCGAGGCGGCCGGATCGGGCCACGAGGTGCTCGCCGAGGAGGGCGCGGCCGTGCTGCACGAGCTGCTGGCCGCCTTCCTGCGGACCGGCCGACCGGGCTGACCGGAGCCCCGGCACCTCGGTACGTCGACCCCTCGACTCCTCGACTCCTCAGGACGTCGACACGTCGGTACCTCGACATCTCAGGACGTCGGCACCTCGACATCTCGACATCTCAGAACGTCGACACCTCACCACACAGACTCCCGGGCCCGACGCGGCCCGGGGCACCACCCCGGCGCGGCGGACCGAGCCGCCCGGGGGCGACACCCGATGCCCGCAGGCAGATCGCGGCGGGCGTAGTTCCAGGGGAGGAACCCGATCATGGAGAACATGGTGGACTTCGAGACCGACCTCGCGGCGCTGCAGGACCTGCCGGAGACCGAGTCCGTCGAGCTGACCGGCCACGGCGCCGGCTGCCAGTACACCTGTCTCATCCTCACCTGCCTGATCTTCACCAACAGCTGATCCAGGCGGTGAGCCGTGGGTGGCGGCCCCCCCCCGGGGGGCTCGGGGGGTGGGGGCCCCCCCGGTGGCCGGCCCGGGCCCCCACCCCCCCCCCCGGCCCCCCCGTTGAGCGCGGGCCGGCCCGCGTGCCCGCCGGCCGCCCG
>NZ_JBHWIJ010000024.1:39437-49096 GCF_042732255.1 Kitasatospora sp. NPDC059803
GTTTAACACCCACCCCTCCTTTATATACCCCACCCGCTTACCCGGGGGGTGCGCGGGGGGGCCCGCCCCCCCCTCCCCGCCCGGGGGGGCCCGGCACCGTCCGTTTCCCTGCACGTGCCCGACCACCCGCCCCTCGACTCAACGTTCCGACGGGAGCTCCGACTTGCCCCGCCGCCCCACCGGCTGGACCCTCGCACTCGGCATCGCCCTGCCGGTCGAGGCCGCCACCACGCTCGCCCTGCCCGCCGCGCTCGCCGCGGCCGTCGACGCCACCCTCGGCCACCGGCCCGGGCCCGGCGCCTTCGTACGGCTCGCCCTCGTCCTGGGCGTGGCCGCCGCAGCCAATGCCACCGCCGCCGCGGCCGGCCCGGCCTGCTCCGCCGAGGCCACCGCCGCCCTGCGCGGGCGTCTCGTCCGCCACCTGCTCGCCCTCGGACCCGGCGGCCGGCTCCGCCACGGACCACCGCCCGGCGACCTCGCCGCCCGCCTGCTGGGCTCGGCCGGCGACGCGGGCGGCCGACTGCCCGCCGTCCTCGGCGCGGCCACGGCGCTGCTCACCTCGGCGGGCGCGATCGTCGGGCTCGGGCTGCTGTCGCCGTGGCTGGCGCTCGCCTTCTTCGCGGGCGTCGTCCCCGGCGTGGTGCTGATCCGGCTCTTCCTGCGCGAGGCCGGGCCGGTGTTCGCCCGCTACCAGGAGGTCCAGGCCGACCTTGCCGCCCGGCTCAGCGGCGCCCTCACCGGGCTGCGCAGCATCCACGCCGCCGGTGCCGAACAGCGCGAGGCGGCACGGGTGTTGGCGCCGCTGCCGGGCCTGTCCGCCGCCGGGCACGCGCTCTGGGCGGCGCAGCGGCGCACCGCCTGGCAGGCCACCCTGCTGATCGCGGTGGTCGAGGTCGCGGTGCTCGCCACCGCCGGGACCCTCCTCGCCGAAAGCACCCTGGCCCCCGGGGCGCTCGCCGCCGCGGCCGGCTGGGCTGCCCTCGGCGCCGGGCTCTTCGAGCAGGTCGAGGCGCTGGTCGCGGTGGCGCACGCCCGCGCCGGGCAGGCCCGGGCCGACGAACTGCTGGCCGTCCGCCCGGCCGACCCCGGCCGGGCGGCCCTCCCCGTCGGCGGCTACGGGGAGGTCGTCCTGCGCGGCGTGGTGGTGCGCGACGGCGACCGGGTGCTGCTCGGCCCGCTCGACCTGACGATCCCCGGCGGCCGCACGGTCGCACTGGTGGGGCGCTCCGGCTCCGGCAAGTCCCTGCTGGCCGCGCTGCCCGGGCGGCTGCGCGACCCCGACGAGGGCGCCGTACTGATCGACGGTGTCCCGGTGGACGCGCTGGCCCCGTCCGAACTGCGGCACGCGGTCGGCTACGCCTTCGCCCGGCCCGCCCTGGTCGGCCGTACGGTCCGCGACGCGCTGGCCGGCGCCGGCCCAGCCGAGGCGGCGACCGCCCGCGCGGACGGCTTCCTCCAGCGGCTGCCCCGGGGCTGGGACACCCCCCTCGACGAACTCCGGCTCTCCGGCGGCGAACTGCAACGCCTCGACCTGGCCCGACTCCTGGCCCGACCCGCCCGGGTCGTCGTCCTCGACGACGCCACCTCGGGCCTGGACCTCGCCACCGAGTACCAGGTCAGCGAGGCCCTCGACCGCGCCACCCTCGGCCGCACCCGGCTGGTGGTCGCCCACCGCGCCGGGGTCGCCGCCCGCGCCGACCTCGTCGCCTGGCTCGACGCCGGCCGCCTGCGCGCCCTCGCCCCGCACACCACCCTCCTCGCCGACCCCGACTACCGCGCCGCCCTGTCGGACACCGCCCTCCAGACGGCCTCCGCCTGATGGCCCGCCACCGCGCCCCGTCCGACGGCGGCGCAGGAAGTCGGCCCGATCGACTTCCTGTGCACCCAGCCACCCCGGCGCCACCCGGCCCGAGACGTCGGCGCCGGCCCGGCGCGGGCCGAATGCCCGGCACCGGAAGTCGGCGGCGCCGACTTCCCGCGTCCGCCTCCCCCGGATGGGCGCTGCTGTTCCGGCAACTGGCCGTCACGCGCGGGCCGCTGCTCCGCCTGCTCGGCTGGTCCGGGGTGGAGGCGCTGCCGCCGCTGCTGTCCGGGCTGTTCGTCTCGGCCGCCGTCGACCAGGGGTTCCTGGCCGGGCGGCCGGGGGCCGGGGTGGCCTGGCTGGCCGGGTTCGGCGCCGCGATGGCCGTCCGGGCGTACGCGGCGCGGGCCGGGTTCCCGCACCTGGCGGGGGTGGTGGAGCCGTTTCGGGACGCCCTGGTCGAGCGGGTGGTCCACAGCGCGCTCGCCCGGCCGTCGGCGGATCCGGCCGAGGTCGCCCGGCTCACCGAACAGGTGGAGTCCGCACGGCAGTTGACCGCCACCCTGCTGCGCACCCTGCGCGGCGTCGGGGTCACCCTGGTCGCCGCCCTGGCCGGCCTGGCGCTGCTGGCGCCCGCCGTCCTGCCGCTGGTCCTGCTGCCGCTGCTCGCCGCCGGGTTCCTCTTCTTCCGTCTGCTGCGCCCGCTGGTGGCGCGGCGGAGGGCGGTCGTGCTCGCCGAGGAGCGGCTGGCTGCCGAGGCGGGGCGGGCGCTGCACGGGTTGCGCGACGTGCAGGCCACGGGCACCTGGGAGCAGGTCGCCGAGGCGCTGACCGGGGCCGCCCGGGCGAGCGCCGCCGCCGCCCGCGCCCTGGGCCGGGCTTCGGCCCTGCGCGCGCTGGTCGTGGCCCTCGGCGGCCGGCTGCCCGTCCTGGCCGTCCTCGCCGCCGCGCCGTGGCTGCTCGCCCGCGAGGCCCTGACCCCCGGCGAACTGCTCGGCGTCGCGACCTATCTGCTGCAGCAACTCGACCCGGCGGTCAGGACGTTGGCGGGTACGGTCGGCGGCTGGCTGCTCAACCTCGCCGTCGTCCTGGACCGCCTGGCCGCCACCACGAGCGACCCCCCGGCGGACGCCGCCCCCGGCGCGCTGCCCGGGAGAGCCCCGGGGCAGGAGCCGGAGGTGCGGGTCAGCGGGTTGGGGTTCGGGCACGGCGGGGCCGGGGCGCCGGTGCTGGAGGGCCTGGAGTTCGGGTTCGGGCCCGGGGAGCACGTGGCCGTGGTGGGGGTGAGCGGGGCGGGGAAGTCGACGCTGGCGGCCCTGCTGGCCGGGGTGCTGGCGCCGACGGGCGGGGCCGTGTCGGTGGGCGGGGTGCGGCCGGACGGGCCGGCGGGGGCGGCGCGGGCGCGGCTGGTGGCGCTGGTGCCGCAGGAGGCGTACGTGTTTCCGGGGCCGGTGCGGTCCAACCTGACCTGGCTCTCCCCGGAGGCCACGGAGGAGCAACTCGCCCGTGCCGTCCGCTTGCTGGGGGCTGATCGGCTGGTCGCGCGGCTGGGCGGCCCGGAGGCCGTCCTGCGCGATCCGGGCGTGTTGTCGGGCGGGGAGCGGCAGTTGCTCGCGCTGGTGCGGACGTATCTGTCGCCGGCGCCGGTCGTGGTGCTGGACGAGGCGACCTGCCACCTGGACCCTCGTACGGAGGAGCGGGTCGAGCGGGCGTTCGCCGCCCGGCCCGGGACTCTCGTCGTGGTCGCGCACCGGATCAGTTCGGCCCTGCGCGCGGACCGGGTGCTGCTGCTGGACGGCGGGCGGGGGGTGCTCGCCCGGCACGGCGATCTTCAGGTGCTGTCCCCGCTGTACCGCGAGTTGGTCGGTCACTGGCTGGGTTCGACGGCGGGTCGCGCGTCATGATCTCGATAGGATCTCGTCCGTTCCGGCCGTTATGGTGGCCGGGGCACGGGCCGCGATCACCGGCTGTGGCGCGTACCGAGCGCCCGATCGGGGACCCGACCGCGCGCCGCCAAGCGCCGGCCGGGCGCCGATGACCTGCACCCTCCGCACGGAAAAGACGATTTCTGATGTCCGACACCCTCACCGACACCACCGGACCCACGGCCAACGGGACCGACGCCGACGAGAGCACCGCCTGGGACACCTCGTCGCACGGCCGGCACCGGGGCCGGTCCGCCGCCGACGACACGCCCGAGGCCGACCCGCACGGCCGGCACCGCGCCGCGGCGGACCGGGGCTGAGCACACCCGCACCGGGAGGGCCCGGCGGGGGGGGGCACCCCCCGGCGGGCCCTCGTCGCGTCCTGGGTCCTGGGTTCGGGGTCCTGGGTCCCGGGTCCTGGGTTCGGGGTCCTGGGTTCGGGGTTCGGGGAGGGCGCGCGGCTCAGCGCCCCAGCGTCACGACCGTCCGCAGCGCCTCGCCGCTGCGCATCTGGGCGATCGCCTCGTTGACGTCCGCCAGGTCGACGCGGTGGCTGATCATGCCGTCGAGGTCGATCCGCCCGGCCCGCCACAGGTCGACGACCAGGGCGATGGTGCGGGCCACCGGCGCCCCGCCGTAGAGCGAGGGCAGCAGGCGCTTCTCGTTGAAGAACAGCTCGCCCATGGTGAACTGCGCGAGGTCGTCCTGCGCGCCGGCGCCGATCACCACGACCGCGCCGCCGCGCCGGGCCGCGTCGTAGCCGGCCCGGACGGTCGCGGACCGGCCGACGGCCTCGAAGACGTAGTCGAAGCCGCCGCCGGGCAGGCCCTTCGCCGCCGCCTTGAGGTCCTCGGGGGCGATCGCCTCGGTCGCGCCGAAGGCCAGTGCCCGCTCGCGGCGCGAGACGACCGGGTCGACGACGGTGATCCGGGCGGCGCCGCAGACCCGGGCGCCCTGCACGGCGGCGACCCCGACCCCGCCCGCGCCGATCACCGCGACGGAGGCGCCGGGTTCGACCCGGGCGGTGTTGACGGCGGCGCCGACGCCCGTGGTCACCCCGCAGCCGATCAGCGCGGCGGCCTCGTACGGCAGGTCGGCGGGCACCTTGATGACGGCGTCCGCGGCGACCACGACCTCCTCGGCGAACGCCCCGGTGCCGTAGAACCCGGAGGCCTCGACCGCCGCGCCGCCGTCCTCGAAGCGGAAGCCGGGCGCGCCGAGCCGCCGCAGGCTGGCGATGCACAGGTGGCCGCGGCCCCGCTCGCAGTGCGCGCAGCGGCCGCAGGGCGCCATCCAGCAGAGCACCACGCGGTCGCCGGGGGCGAGGCCGGTCACGCCCTCACCGACCTCCACGACCTCCCCGGCCCCCTCGTGCCCGGGGACGAACGGCGCGGGCTGCGGCAGGACGCCGCTCATCGCCGAGAGGTCGGAGTGGCAGAGGCTGGCGGCGCGCATCCGGACCCGTACGGCGCCCGGACCGAAGCCGACGGCCGTCACGTCCTCCCGGACGTCGAGGGTCTCCTGGCCGGTCTTGTGCAGGACGGCTGCGCGCATGGGGCTGCTCCCGGTGTGCCTCGTGTGCTCGGTTTCCACGGTCGGGCCCGATTCTGACACGGGCGACCCGACCCGACTAGAACACGTTCCAGGGCCGCTGTGGTCCACCCCTCTACCGTCGAGTAGGGTCCGGGTCGAACGCGTTCGCGCACGTCCCGAGCCCGAGGAGCACCGTCATGTCCGACCTGCTGGAGAGTGTCCGCCCGGCGGCCGAGGTGCTGGCGGCGTTCGAGGCGGCCACCGGGTTCATGCCGGTGGACGAGGGGCTGGCGCTGTACGCGGCGGCGGTGACGGCGGCGCGGCGCACCGGTCTGCCGCTGCTGGAGATCGGCACCTACTGCGGCCGCTCGGCGGTCCTGCTGGCGGCGGCCGCCCGGGAGGCCGGGACGACCGCGCTGACGGTGGACCACCACCGCGGCTCGGAGGAGCAGCAGCCCGGCTGGGAGTACCACGACCCGACGCTGGTGGACCCGGAGGTGGGGCTGATGGACACCCTGCCGCGGTTCCGCCGGACGCTGCACGCCGCCGGGCTGGAGGAGCACGTGGTGGCCCTGGTGGGCCGCTCGCCGCGGATCGCGGCGCTGTGGGGGCGGCCGCTGGCCCTGGTGTTCATCGACGGCGGGCACACCGACGAGCACGCGACCGGCGACTACGAGGGCTGGGCCCCGCACCTGGCGCCGGACGGGCTGCTGGTGGTGCACGACGTGTTCCCGGACCCGGCGGACGGCGGCCAGGCCCCGTACCGGGTGTACCTGCGGGCGCTGGCCGAGGGCTTCGAGGAGGTCTCGGTGACGGGCTCGCTGCGCGTCCTACGCCGGACCGCCGCGAGCTAGCCGCCCGCCCTAGCCGCCCACCGCCCGATCCGCCGAGCGGCCCCACAGCCCTGCACGGATGCTCTAACGTCGTGCCGGAGCTGTCGGGCGGAGGTTCGAACGGTACGGTGTCCGCGCAGCACCAGGCAGAGCATCGGCGGACGGTGGGGGCTAACGGTGGGGGCTAGCGGCACATGACGGACCAGCACAACACCGCTCCGGCAGTCTGGGACCCCACCGCGCGCGGCGGCGCGGGCGGCTGGGTGCGCGGCCCGCAGCGACCCGCCGAGCCCACCCCGGCGCAGCCGAACCCGGCGCAGCCCGCCCCCGCTCAGCCCACCGCCGGCGCCGTCGGGGACCAGGGCCCGCCGCTGGGCGCCCGCCCGTACCTGGCCGCCCCGCAGCCGCCGTCCGTGCCGCCGCCGACGCCGTTCCCCTCCCGCGCGTCCGCGCAGACCCCGGGCCCCGGCTACGTGTCCGGCGAGGCCCCCGGCCCCGGCTACGTGTACCCGCCGCAGCCGCCCGCCGGCCCGCAGCAGCCCCCGTACGTCCCGTACCCGGGCCAGCCCGACTACCCCACCGGTTACCCCGCCGACCAGCCCACCGGCTACGAGGACCTGGACGACGAGGACCGCCCGAGCAACCGGAAGGCGCCGCTGCTGATCGGCTTCGCGCTGCTCCTGGTGGTGGCGGTCGGCGGCGGCCTGCTGGTGGCCGCCCGGAACAGCGGCGACAAGAAGGACCAGGCCTCGCCCGCCCCGCCGTCCGCCTCCGCGACGTCCACCGGGAACCCGCCGACGGGCCCGGCGCCCACCGGAACGGACGCCGCGCCGAACGGCGCCACCGACCCGGCCTCGTCCGCCGCGGCGCCGTCCCCGACCGCGAGCGGTGCCGGCGCCAACGCCAAGACGCAGGCGCAGGCCCTGGACGGCCTGCTCACCGAGGGCGAGAGCGCGAAAGCCCCGATCGGCAGCGCGGTCGCCAAGGTGAGCAGCTGCCCGGCGAAGGCCGACATCGAGAGCGCGGCGCAGGTGTTCGACAACGGCGCCAAGCAGCGCGACGGACTGCTGCGCAAGCTCGCCGGGCTGAGCGCCTCCGACGTGCCGGGCGGCGCGGACGCGATGGCGTCGCTGAAGTCCGCCTGGCAGCTGTCGGCCGACATCGACCGGGCGTACGCGAACTGGGCGCGGGCGGTCGCCGGCCAGGGCTGCTCGGGCTCGGCCCCGAACACCGCCGACAAGAAGCGGGCCGACGAGCTCAACCCGCAGGCCACCCAGGCGAAGAAGGACTTCGCGGGGAAGTGGAAGCCGATCGCCGACACGTACGGCCTCACCCCGCGCACCCAGGATAGGATCTGATCCACCCGTGACCGGCCCGAACTCCCGCCCGCCCCGCCGTTCCACCCTGCTGCGCGCCACCACGGCGGTGGGCGCGGCCGTTCCGCTCTGCCTGGCGGGCTGGCTGGGCTGGCAGTCCCTCGGCCACTCCGCCGCGGTGGGCGGCACCGCCGCACCGGCCACCTCCCCGACCGGAACCGCCACGCCGGGCACCACCGCACCGGAAGCCACCACCCCGGAAGCCACCACCCCGGAGGCCACCGCACCGGGAACCACCCCGCCGGGAACCCCCGCCCCAGCCCAGACGCCGAACACGCCCGCCCCGTCGGACACCCCGGTCTCCCCCACCGCGCTCACCGGCCGCACCATCGTGCTCGACCCCGGCCACAACCCCGGCAACTCCGCGCACACCGCCGAGATCAACCGCCTGGTCGACATCGGCAACTCCCGCAAGCAGTGCGACACCACCGGCACCGAGACCAACTCCGGCTACACCGAGGCCGAGTACGCCCTGGACGTCTCCCACCGGGCCCGCGAAATCCTGGCCGCCCGCGGCGCGACGGTGGTGCTGGCGCAGGACGGCGACCGCCCGTGGGGCCCCTGCATCGACGAGCGCGCCCGGGCCGGCGCCGACGCGCACGCCGACGTGGCGCTGTCGGTGCACGGGGACGGCGGTCCGGCGGGCGGCAGCGGGTTCCACGTGATCCTCCCGGCGAAGGTGGCGGCCGGGAAGGCGGACAACGCGGCGATCGTGGAGCCCTCGCGCCGGCTCGGCCTGCTGCTGCGCGAGCACTTCCGCGCCGCGACGGGCGAGCCGTACGCGGACTACACCGCGAGCGACGGCCTGGACACCCGCTCCGATCTGGGCGGCCTGAACCTGTCCACGGTGCCGAAGGTGTTCATCGAGTGCGGTAACATGCGCAACCCGGTGGACGCCAAACGGATGACGGATCCTCAGTGGCGGCAGCGGGCGGCCCAGGGGATCGCCGACGCGCTGACGGCGTATCTGACCACCCGGTAAGGGAGTTGGGCCGGGGCGGCGGACGGCGTGCGCGCCGCCCGGGTCGCGCCTTTGGCAACGACTTCGCCCCATTCCCGGTCCCGCCGTGCACCGGCGGTGCGGTTGGGCCTAGGCTTCTGGTCCGTTCGGGAGTTTCGGCCGGTCAGCCCGACCGCACGAACCGCCGTCCACGACACGTCAACGAGGGGAACGTTAGTGAATCTGCGCGCTCTCACCAGGGGAGACGCCGCCGTCGCCGGCGCGGCCGTCCTGCTCTTCATCGCCTCCTTCCTGCCCTACTGGACGGTGGACTGCACCGGCCGGTACTGCGGCGACACGTCGCAGAACGCGTGGAGCACCCAGTTGTTCCCCATCCTGCCGTCGATCTACCTGCTCGGCATCGCCGCCGCGGTGCTGATCCTGCTGCACCGCTTCCAGGGCGAGGCCGCGGCCGGGCGCCAGGTGCTCGGCCTGCGGCTGGACCAGTGGGGCATCGCCTTCGCCGTCGTCGCGCTGTGGACGGCGCTGTGGTCGCTGGGCGGCGGCCCGGCCGGCGGCAGCTTCGGGCACGGCTTCGGCGCCTGGCTCGGCCTCATCGCGCTGATCGTGCTGGCCGGTGCGGCCGCGGCCGCGCCGCTGGTGCCCGCGCTGAAGGCCCCGCTGGTCGCCGACCGTCCGGCGGCCGTCCCCTACCAGGGCGGCTACCCGGCCCCGGGCCAGCCCGGCCAGCCGGCGCAGCCCGGCCAGTACGGCTACCCGGCCCCGGGCCAGGACCCGAACCAGGCCCCGGCGTACGGCGCCCAGCCCGGTGGCTACGGCTACCCGGCGGCCGGCCCGCCGCGCCCGGTGCAGGCCGGGCACCCCCCGGACACGGCCGCCGCCCCGCAGCCCGTCCCGGCCGCGCAGCCGCAGCCGAGCCCGGCCGCCCCGGCGGCCGACTTCGCACCGTTCTGGTTCGCCGTCCCGGCCCCGCGCTCGCTGGCGTCGAAGGACAACCCGGCGGGCGCCCCCGTCGGCGAGCTGGTGCCCGGCACCTGGTACCTGGCGGTCGAGCAGCGCGGCAGCGCGCTGGTCGCCCAGCTGCAGGACGGCACCGTCGGCCTGCTGGCCGACACCTCGGGCATCCAGCGCGGCTGACGCCCCCGCCAGTACGACGAAGGGGGGGGGGGGGGGGGGGGGCCGGGCCCCCCCCCGCGCGGGGGCGGCGCGGCGCCCCCCCCCCCGACCCCC
>NZ_JBHWIJ010000025.1:0-17255 GCF_042732255.1 Kitasatospora sp. NPDC059803
CCCCTCCCCGCGGCCCCCGCCCACCCCCCCGACCCGCGGCCCGCCGTCGTCGGCCGGGCCCACGAGGCCTGGCGCGGCTGGCGGGCCGACCCCGCCGCCCGCACCGCCGCGTTGCGCGCGGCAGCCGACGCCGTGGAGGCGGCCGGAGCCGACCTCGCCCCGCTGCTCACCCGGGAACAAGGCAAACCCCTGGCCGAGTCGGCCGCCGAGGTCGCCCGGACGGCGGCCCGCCTGCGCTACTTCGCCGACCTGGCCCCCGCGCCCCAGCCGATCGCGGACGGCCGTCCGGTGCGCAGCGAGATCCGCTGGCGGCCGCTGGGGCCGGTCGCCGCGATCGTCCCGTGGAACTTCCCGCTCCAGCTCGCGGCGGCGAAGTTCGCGCCCGCACTCGCCGCAGGCAACACGATGGTGCTCAAGCCCTCCCCGTTCACCCCCCTCGCCACCCGCCTGCTGGGCTCCGTCCTCGCCACCGCCCTCCCCGAGGGCGTCCTGACGATCGTCACCGGCCGCGAACCCCTCGGCGCCCGGCTCGCCTCCCACCCGGGGATCCGCCACGTGACCTTCACCGGCTCGGTCCCCACCGGTCGGGCCGTCGCGGCGGGCGCGGCCGCCTCGCTCGCCCGGGTCACCCTGGAGCTGGGCGGCAACGACGCCGCCGTCCTGCTGGACGACGTGGACGTGGACCGGATCGCGGACCGGCTGTTCTGGGCGGCGTTCCGCAACTGCGGGCAGGTCTGCATGGCGGTCAAGCGCGTCTACGCCCCGGCCCGGCTCCACTCCCAGGTGGTCGAGGCCCTCGCGGAGCGGGCGAAGAGCGTCGTCGTCGGCGCCGGACTCGACCCGGGCACCCGGCTGGGGCCGGTCAACAACGCCCCCCTGCTGGCCAGGGTCGAGCGCTACACGGCCCGGGCCCTGGCAGGCGGCGCCCGGGCCGTGGCCGGTGGCCACCGGCTGGACCGGCCGGGCTACTTCTTCGCCCCGACGATCCTGGCCGACGTCCCCGCCGACAGTCCGGTGGTGACGGAGGAGCAGTTCGGCCCGGTCCTGCCGGTGCTGCCGTACCGGAGCGTCGACGAGGCCGTCGAAGCGGCCAACGACACCGGATTTGGGCTGGGCGGCTCGGTGTGGGGGACGGACCTCGACCGGGCCGAGGCGGTGGCCGACCGGCTGGAGTGCGGGACGGCGTGGATCAACCACCACGCCGAACTCTCCCTCGCCCAGCCCTTCGCGGGCATCAAGGAGAGCGGTGTCGGCGTCGCGGGCGGGCCGTGGGGGCTCTACGGGAACCTCCGGCCGTTCGTCGTGCACCGGCCGGAGGAGGCTTGACGATCCGGAGGAGCGTGACGATGAGGTTCGACGCGGCGGTACTGCGCTCGTACGAGGGCGGGTTCGCCGTCGAGGAGGTGGTCCTGAACGGGGGGCCGGCCGACGGCGAGGTCCTGGTGCGGATCGCGGGCTGCGGGATGTGCCGCACCGACCTCGCGGTCCGGCGTTCGGCGGGCCGCTCGCCGCTGCCGGCGGTGCTCGGGCACGAGGGGGCCGGGGTCGTGGTGGAGACCGGCGGCCCGCACACCGGGCTGAGCGTCGGCGACCACGTCGTGCTGAGCTTCGACTCCTGCGGACACTGCCGGAACTGCCTGGGTGCGGCCCCCGCCTACTGCGACTCCTTCGCCGCGCTCAACCTCTTCGGCGGGCGCAAGGAGGACGCGGCGCGGTTCACCGACGCGGCCGGGGGCGAACTGGCCCCCCGGTGGTTCGGCCAGTCCTCGTTCGCCGAGTACGCGATGGTTCCGGCGCGCAACGCCGTCCGGGTCGACCGCTCGCTGCCCCTCGACCTGCTCGGGCCCCTCGGCTGCGGCTTCCTGACCGGTGCCGGGGCCGTGTTCAACTCCTTCGGCGCCGGCCCCGGCGACACCGTCGTGGTCCTCGGCGCGGGGGCGGTGGGCCTGGCCGCGGTGATGGCGGCCACGGCCGCCGGGGCGGTGACCGTGGCCGTCGACCGGTACCCCGAACGGCTCGACCTCGCCGAGCGGTTCGGCGCGATCCCGCTGCGCGCCGGACCAGCCGACCACGCCTCCGGGCCCGACCCTGTCCCCCGGCCCGGACTGGCCGAGCGGATCCAGCGGCTGACCGACGGCGGCGCGCGGTACGCGCTGGACACCACGGCCTCCGCCCCGCTGATCAACGAGGCGCTCCGGGCCCTGCGCCCGACCGGCCACCTCGGGCTGGTCGCCCGGCTCCGCACCGCGCTGCCGCTCGATCCGGGGACACTGGACCGGGGCCGGCGGATCTCCCACATCTGCGAGGGGGACGCGGTGCCGGCCCTGCTGATCCCCCGGCTGACCCGGCTGTGGCAGGCCGGGAAGTTCCCCTTCGACCAGCTGATCCGCCGGTACCCGCTCGCCGCCGTCAACGAGGCCGAACGCGACTGCGACGCGGGCCGGGTGGTCAAACCCGTCCTGGTCCCGGAGCGGAGCGCCCGCTGAGCGAGGCCGCCCTCCCCACACCTACACCCGGGGCTTGTGCGCGAACACCCAGCGGTTGCCCTCCAGCGCGTCGTTCGGCTCGGGCAGGGGGCCGCGTCCGTGCTGGTGGGTGAAGTCGAAGGGGGTGTGGACCGAGGTGATCCAGCCCTTGCCGGCCAGGGCGCCCGCGGAGTCGGGCCGCGGCTCTGCGTCGAACAGATCGAGCAGGTCGATGCCGATCTGGTGCTTCGTCGAGGTGTAGAGCGGGCTCTCGCGGTAGTCCAACAGGCTCTTCTCCAGCTTGACCTCGTACGCCATGGCGCTGCCGCCCGCGCTCAACCGGCCGACCGTGTCGATGAGTTGCGTCTCCACGCCGTTGGGCAGGTAGAAGAGCAGCCCCTCCGCCAGCCAGACGCTCGGCACGGCCGCGTCGAAGCCGGCCTCGGTCAGCGCTGCGGCCCAGTCGGTGCACAGGTCGGCGGCGACCGGGACGCGCGCCGCCTTCGGGGAGGCCGACAGCCCGCCGAGCACCCCGTGCTTGAAGGCCAGTACGCCCTCCCGGTCGACCTCGAAGACCGTGCAGCCGGGAGGCCAGTCGAGCCGGAACGCCCGCGTGTCCAACCCGGCGCCGAGCAGGACCACTTGACGGGCGCCCGAGTGCACCGACCGGAGCAGGAAGTCGTCGAGGACCCTCGTCCGCAGACCGAAGTAGCGCGCGAACCGCCCCCACAGCGGGTTCGCGTCCCCGTCCGGCACCTGGTGCATCCGGACCGGCCAGCCCGCGGACGCCGGCGCGGCGAGCACGAAGTGTTCCGCGTAGACGTCCTGCGCCAAAGTGTCGTGCCGGTGGGTCTCGATCGCGCGTGCCGCGGCGACCAGGAGGGCCGTCAGACCGACGCCGCCCTCCACCCCCTCCACACCGGTGCTCCGGTGCGCCGTACCGACCATGTGTCATCCCCTTGAAGCGAGTTGAGAACGCGAACAGCGAGGAATGCGACTGCCTCCTCACTATCCAGCCGGCCCTCGCCCGCCCGGGAGCGGTCCCACCGGATCCACCCGACCGGGTGAATCCCGCCGTCGCGGCGCCCGGACGCCCCCCGGGTGTGCTGCTGCTCACCGACCGCGCCGGGCCTGTTCGCGCACGTGCTCGGGGTACCAGCGGGTGATCCGGAACGCCAGCACCAGCAGGATCACCGGGATGACCCAGGTCAGCCAGTCCTTCGCCGAGCCGACGTGCAGGGCCGCCAGCCCCAGGAGCGCCGTGATCAGGAAGACCGTGCCCCAGAGCGCGGTCAGCAACCGGTTGGTGCGCCGGAACCGCGGCGTGCCCCAGACCTCCGGCGGCGTGGACTCCCGGGCGTACTGCTCGGTGAACGGGGTGAACGCCAGCGATCCCAGGGCCACCGCCGCGAGCACGCCGCTGGACAGCACCTGCGCGTAGGTCTCCAGCCAGACCAGGCTGTGCCGGTCGAGCACCAGGCCCAGTACGCAGAGCACGGCGAAGAAGACCACGCCGACGATGGTGAGCACCTTGGGCGCATGGTGGCACGCGTCCGGCAGGGCGACGACGAGCGCGGCGACCAGCGCCGTCAGGGCCGCCAGTTTCCAGGTGCTCGGCCCGGCGATGACGTCGAAGACGATCCACGGGACGAACGAGAGGAAGACCGAACCGGACCGCAGACCGCCCCGGCCCTGGCGTCCCGGCCCCGGACCGGGACCGGGGGCGGGGGCGGGGTCGGGGTCGGATGCCGGGGCGGCTGCCGGGCCGGATGCCGGGCCGGATGCCGGGTCGGATGCGGGGTCGGATGCGGGGTCGGATGCGGGGTCGGATGCGGGGTCGGGCGGGGAAGGTCCGAACGTGGGTCGGTGCATGAGAACCTCCGGTTCCATGCTGCGACCAGGCCGGTCCGGCTGCATCCGGGGCCGCCCTCGGCCCCTCGCGCCCCCTCGCGCCCCCTCCCCGAGGCGCCGGGACGCTTCGGGGAGGTGCGGGGACGTGCGGGGAGATACGGAGCGGGGTCAGGTCTTGCGCAGGGCCGGGGCCGGGGCGCCGATGAGGAGCCGGCGGACGGCGTCCCAGGCGGTGCGCTGGGCGGCGGCGCAGGCGCGGGTGTCGGAGCCGAGCAGGCGGAGCCAGGCGCCGCTGTCGTGCGGGAGGACGCTGACGCCGTGGAGCAGGCCGCTGCCGGCCAGGGCCTCGTGCAGGGTGTCGGCGACCTGCGCGGCGGGGGCGAGCGGAGTGACGACGTAGAGGCTCGCCATGACGTCGTGGCCGGCCAGGACCGCCGGGCCGGTCACACCGGCCTCCGGGGGCTCCAGCCGGACGGTGTCGAGGGCGATCAACTGACCGTCGGGGCGCCGCACTTCGAGGTCGGAGGCGAACACCTGGTAGGCGTTGCGCTCGCCCCGGGCGAGGCGGCCGGCGAGGACGGTCTCGCCGGCCAGCACGGTGGCGGTGGGGTCGACGGTGAGGACGGTGCGCTGGTAGAGCCGGGAGTCGACGAAGGGGATGACGGGCTCGGGCAGGTACTCGACGTAGGCGCGGGGGCCGGCGTCCAGGTTGACCAGCTGCGTCGCGTAGTCGAACTCCATCCGGTAGACCTTGGTGGCCGCCTGGGTGGTGAGGTGGGTCGCGGTGTCGGCGCCGCAGCGCAGGTCGGTGCGGAGCCGGTCGGCCTGGAGGATGCCGCCGCCGGTGGACATCAGGAAGGTGACGGCGAGGTCCGGGCGGGCCGGGTCGAAGTAGAGCGGGCGCATGATCTGCAGCGGCGACTTCTGGTAGTGGCCGGTGAGTTCGGTGCGTTCGCCGATCCGTTCGAAGGCCAGCTCCAGCAGGCCGACCTTGCCGGGGCGCCCGACACCCAGGGTGTTGGGCGTCCCGGCGTACCGGCGGACGGCGTACGGGACGCGGGCCGGCTCGTAGTGCCGCGGATCGAGCCGGGGCACGGCGGCCTCGGCGGCCTCCCCCGCAACCGCTTCCCCCGCGGCCGCGGTGACGGTCATGCCGGGACCTTGCGGAAGGTCTCCAGGAAGGTGGCGATCTCGTCCAGCCCGTGCCCGGTGAGGCAGTTGGTGAGCACGACCGGCCCGCCCTCGCGGACGCGGTGGGCGTCGGACTCCATGATGCCGAGGTCCGCGCGGACGTACTGGGCGATGTCGATCTTGTTGATGACCAGCAGGTCGGACTCGGTGATGCCCGGGCCGCGCTTGCGGGGCATCTTCTCGCCCTCGGCGGTGTCCAGGACGAAGAGGAAGAGGTCGACCAGGACGGGGCTGAAGGTCAGCGTGAGGTTGTCGCCGCCGGACTCGAACAGCAGGGTGTCGACGTCGGGGAAGCGCTCCAGCATCTCGGCGCCGGCCGCGAGGTTCATCGTCGGGTCGTCCCGGACGGCGGTGTGCGGGCAGGCGCCGGTCTCGACGCCGACGACCCGCTCGGGGTCGAGGACGCCGGCCAGGGTGCGACGCACGTGCTGCGCGTCCTCCTGGGTGTAGATGTCGTTGGTGATGACCGCCGGGCGGTGGCCGTTGGCGATCAGCACCGGGACGAGGGCCTCGATGAGCGCCGTCTTGCCGGAGCCGACCGGCCCGCCGATGCCCACGCGGAGCACGTTCTCGGTCATTGCTGTCTCCTTCTGATGCGGTGTGACGTTGGTTCTGCGTCCGGGAGGAGCGGGAGCCGCGGCACTCCCGTGCCCGCCCGCACCTCCCGGACGCGGTTCAGCTGGCGAACAGCCGGGCCTCGGCCCGTTCGTGCCGTCCGGACATCGCGTCGGCGACCGGCACGCACCCGCCCAGGTCGTCCAACTCCCGGGCGAGGGCGGCCCGTACGGTCTCCTCGATCACCGGCGCCGTGGCCCGCAGCACCACCTGCGCCTTGCGGTGGTCGGTCAGCCGCAGCCGCAGGGCGGCGCCGACGAAGCTGGTGCAGAAGGCGAACAGGTCGCTGGCGACGGCCTGGTCGACGGGCACGGCGGCGGAGGCGTAGGCGACTCCGGCGGCCACCGGCTGGGAACCGGGGGCCTGCTTGGCGGCGACCAGTTCGGCGTACCGGTCCAGCGGTTCGCCGCCGATCGACTCCCGGGCGATGTCGAGGAGTTGGCGCCCGGTCCGGGTGGAGGCCAGGCGCAGCTCGCGGTTGAGCTTGGTGGCGTGCAGCCGCTGGTCCACCTCGACCAGCAGGCCCCAGTCGCCGGCCCGGGCGGCGCCGTGGGCGAGGGCGAGCGCGGTGGCGTCGCCGGGGCCGACCGAGTGGCGCAGCAGGTCGGTGAGCAGGTCGGGCATGGTGTCCGCGGTGACGGCCTTGGCCTGGGCGTAGCCCTCCAGGCCGTGCGAGAGGGTGTAGAAGCCGCTGGGGAAGGCCGAGTCGGTCAGCTGGAGGCTGACCAGCAGGGCGTCGAGGCCTCCCCCGAGCCCGGGAGAGCCGGGCCCCGACGAACCGGACCCCGACGAACCGGACCCCGAAGAGCCGAGCCCCGAAGCGCCGCTCACGCGAGGTAGAACAGGTGGTTGAGCGGGAGTTCGCGGGCGGGCTCGATGGTGGCCGGCTCGCCGTCCAGGGTGACCTTGTAGGTCTCCGGGTCGACGGCGATCTTCGGCAGCGCGTCGTTGCGGACCATGTGCTGCTTGCCGACCGAGCGGCAGCGCCGCACGGGCAGGACCCGGCTGTCCAGCCCGAGTTGGGCCGGGACGCCGAGGTCGATGGCGGCCTGCGACATGAAGGAGACCCGGGTGGCCTGCTTGGCCCGGCCGAGCGCGCCGTACATCGGGCGGTAGTAGACCGGCTGCGGGGTGGGCAGCGAGGCGTTCGGGTCGCCCATCAGCGCCCAGTTGATGACGCCGCCCTTGATGACCATCTTGGGCTTGGCGCCGAAGGAGTTGATCGGCCAGAGCACGATGTCGGCGAGCTTGCCGCTCTCCAGCGAGCCGATGTGGTCGGCGGTGCCGGAGGCGATGGCCGGGTTGATGGTGAGCTTGGCGAGGTAGCGCAGGACGCGGAAGTTGTCGTTGCGCTCGGTGTCGCCGTCGAGCTTGCCGCGCTGGTCCTTGCAGTGGTGGGCGGTCTGGAAGGCGCGGGTGAAGGACTCCCCGATCCGGCCCATCGCCTGCGAGTCCGAGGAGAAGATCGAGATGACGCCCTCGTCGTGCAGGACGGTCTCGGCGGCGATCGTCTCGGCGCGGACCCGGGAGTCGGCGAAGGAGACGTCCTCGGGGATGTCGTGGCTGAGGTGGTGGCAGACCATCACCATGTCCAGCAGTTCGTCGACCGAGTTGACGGTGTAGGGCAGCGTGGGGTTGGTGGAGGACGGCAGGACGTTGGGCTCTCCGGCGATCCGCATGATGTCGGGGGCGTGGCCGCCGCCCGCGCCCTCGGTGTGGAAGGTGTGGATGGTGCGGCCGTCGATGGCGGAGAGGGTGTCCTCGAAGAAGCCGCCCTCGTTGAGGGTGTCCGTGTGGATGGCCACCTGGACGTCGTACTCGTCGGCGACGCCGAGCGCGCTGTCGATGGCGGCGGGGGTGCTGCCCCAGTCCTCGTGCACCTTGAGGCCGCAGACGCCGGCCTCGACCTGCTCGCGCAGGGCGCCGGGCAGCGAGCCGTTGCCCTTGCCGAGGAGGCCGACGTTGACCGGGAGGTCCTCGACCGCCTGGTACATCCGGTGGATGTTCCACGGGCCGGGAGTGCAGGTGGTGCCGTTGGTGCCGTCGGAGGGGCCGGTGCCGCCACCGATGAGGGTGGTGATGCCGTTGCTCAGCGCCTCCTGCACCTGCTGCGGGGCGATGAAGTGGATGTGGGTGTCGATGCCGCCGGCGGTGGCGATCAGGTGCTCGCCGGAGATCACCTCGGTGCCGGGGCCGATGACCAGCCGGGGGTGCACGCCGCTCTGGGTGTGCGGGTTGCCGGCCTTGCCGACGGCGGTGATGAAGCCGTCCTTGACGCCGATGTCGCCCTTGACCACGCCGAGGACGGCGTCCATCACGACGACGTTGGTGATCACCAGGTCCAGCGCGCCCTGGGCGGAGGTGGCGGCCGGGTCCTGGGCCATGCCGTCGCGGATGCCCTTGCCGCCGCCGTAGACGGCCTCGTCGCCGTAGTGGCCCTGGTTGAAGTCCTTCTCGATCTCGACGACGAGGTTGGTGTCGGCGAGGTGGAAGCGGTCGCCGACGGTGGGCCCGAAGAGATCGGTGTACTGCTTGCGGGACAGCGTGGCCATCAGCGGTCGCCTTCCTTGTGGTCGAGGTTGGTGCCCTTGAACCCGAGGGCGATCGCCCGGTCGATCGCCCGGGCGCGGGTGTCGGCCGACCTGATGCCGCCGTCGACGAGGTTGCTGAAGCCGATCAGGCGGCCGTGGCCGCCGAACTCGGCGAGCGTGACGTCCTTGGTGTCGCCCGGCTCGAAGCGGACGGCGGTGCCGGCCGGGATGTCCAGGTGCTTGCCGTAGGCGGCGTTGCGGTCGAAGTCGAGGGCGCGGTTGGCCTCGAAGAAGTGGTAGTGCGAGCCGACCTGGATCGCCCGGTCGCCGGTGTTGCTGACCGTGATGGTGACCTGGGCGCGACCGGCGTTGATCTCCACCGGGTCGTCGCCGTACAGGTACGTGGCGCCACCAGACATGGCGGGCCCTTCCTCTCTGTCGGTTCAGTGATGTGTGTGGCCGTGGGTGTGTCCGTCGGTGGCACCGTGGCTGTGGCCGTGCCCGTGGCCATGGGTGTGCCCGTGCCCGTGCCCATGCGAGTCCGAGTGCGAGTGGTCCCCGCCGGGGCCGTGGCTGTGGGCGTAGCCGTGCCCGTGCTCGGCGTCGAGGCCGGCCAGGATGCCGTCCTCGCCGTGGCCGAGCAGGTGCAGGGCCGCCGCGGTGCGGGCCGCGACGACGCCGGCGATCGCGGACGGCCGCAGCAGCGGTCCGCCGTCCCGCACCCCGGGCAGTTCGGTGCGCAGCGCCGGTCCGAACGAGGCCGGGACGGCCGTCACTTCGCGGGCGCCGAGCAGCCGGCAGCGTTCGGCGCCCTCGGCGAGGTCGGGGTCGCCGCCCGCGAAGGCCACCTCGACCCAGCGGTGGTGGCCGTACTGGCGGACCAGCCGGGCGATCCGGAACAGGTCCGCGTCCTCGAAGGGGCCGGCCGCCGGGGCGGTGACCAGCACGGCGCCGTCGGGCCCGGGGGCGGCGGAGGCCGCGGCCCGCAGCCAGCCGACGAGGTGGTCCTTGCCGCCGAACGCCCCGGTCAGGGCGAGTCGTCCGCGCCCCTCCCCTGCGGCCAGCCAGCGCAGCGCCCGGGCGGTGTCGGCCACCAGCTTCGGGTCGCGGCCCAGCGTCATCGGGACGACGCACACCGGGCCGTCGGTGGCGGCCAGCGCCGAGCGGACGGCCTCGCCGAGCGCCCGGCCGGCGGCGGCCGCGGCGTGGACGGCGGGCTCGCGCTCCACCAGGGCGGCCAGGTCCCGGCCGCCGTCGCTCTCGTGCCCGCCGGCCAGCACCACCGTGGCGGCGGGCGTCGGGGCCGAGGTCGGCGCGGGCGCCGGACCGGTCGCCGCTTCCGCCTGACGTACCGTCATGGCTCAGGCACCCACCGGGTCGTGGCAGGAGACCAGCTTGGTGCCGTCCAGGAACGCGGCCTCGACCTGGAGCAGCGGCAGCATCTCGCGGACGCCGGGCATGACGTCCTCGCCGCTGACGACCTGCTTGCCGATCTCCATGCACTCGGCGACGGTGCGCCCGTCCCGGGCGCCCTCCATGATCGCCTCGCTGATCAGCGCGCAGGCCTCGCTGTAGTTCAGTTTCACACCGCGGTCGCGGCGTTTGCGGGCCAGATCGGCCACGACGTAGATGTACAGCTTGTCCATCTCACGCGGGGCGAGATTCACGGGAATCACTCTTCCTTTCCGAGGGAACTCCGCAGGAACTCCGAATGAACACGCCTGTCACGGGCGGGAATTCGGGCTACCGAAACCCGGTCAGACTCTGCGCAGCCGGGGAATGGCCGGCACCGCCGCCAGGAACAGCATGGTGGTCAGGACGAACGGCCAGGTGAAGGCGTGGCCGCCGAACGGCGCGGTGGCGGCGGCCAGCGCCGGGGTCAGGACGGTCGCGGCGGCCGCGCCGAGGACGGCGTAGGCCGCGCTCCACCCGCCGGGGGCGACGAACACGCCGCACAGCGCCATCGCGACGAGCACCCCGCTGTACCCGAGCAGCCCCTGGCCGACGGCGTCGGCGGGCGCGCCGAGCGCCCAGGCGGTGAGCAGCCCGGTCGCGCTGCCCGCGCAGGCCAGCAGGCCGGCCGGGCGGCTGGCCGCGAAGATGCCGGCCAGGAACAGCAGGCCGACGTACCACTGGGGCATGAAGAAGATCTGGCCGATGTTGGCGAAGAACCCGTGCCACAGCTGGTCCCAGGTCAGCCCGGTCGGGCCGGCGGCCGGCCCGGCCAGGGCGGTCGGGGCGCCGGTGCCGTGCCACAGGTGGCGGAAGCCGGGCGCCGCGGCCGTCGTCGCGGTGGCGACCAGGCAGAACGGCGCGGTGAGCGCGGGCAGTTTCCAGCTGTCGAGCACCGCGCCGAGGCCCGCGGTGACCACCACGGCGACGACGGCGCCGAGGACGGCCGCCGCGACGGTGGCGGGGTGGTCGGGGCCGAGGAACACCGCGCACCCCAGCGCCACCAGGCAGCCGTTGTAGCCGTGCAGCCCGGCCTCGACGGCGTCGCGCGCCAGCCGCAGGCCGTACGCGACGGCGGTTCCGACGGCGCTGCCGAGCAGGCCGTAGACGCCGTAGCGCCAGCCGGCCGCGAAAAGTGCGGCCACGAAGAACAGGCCGCAGACGGCGGACGGCATGAAGTCCACCTGCGCGACGCCGCGCAGGACTTCGACGGCTAACTTGAGGGATATCGGGCGGGCGGCCCCCGAGGCCCCCGGCTCACCCTTTTTCTGACCCATACTTCGCACCAATTCCCGGTACGGCTTTTCACGGCATGGCGAATAGTCCCGCAAGGCTGCTCGGCTTTACTCGCGAGCACGCCCGGCGATTCCTCCGGAACCGTACTCCTGCGGAATGCCGGTCGGCGCGGACACGACCGGTTACACCCGTATGGCGAAGGGTGATCATCAGGCCTCTGAGCTGCAACAATATGTTGATTGCGCAGGTCAGCGACCCCCCTGTGGAGAGCCATTCTTTGCGAAGTTTTACTTGCGACAGACGAAAACGAGAAGGTGGTCATGTCAAGGAATTCGACACGAAGCCGCCCCGGTCAGGCAATTCGGACATCCGGCGCCGCGAAAGGCGGCGCAGCACTGCGGGAATGTGGCGGAAATGTGCATGCGACGCGTCGGAAAGCAGCCGGGTCGGCGAACGCGGGCCCGCGAGCACGAACCGGCCGCCGGGCTCCCGGCAGCGCGGGAGCGGACCGATGGCCGGCGGCCAGCGGCCGGTGGCGGCCTCCGGGACGCCTGCGGGCTACCGGCAGTGGGGTGGTCGGACTATCGTTAGTTAGCGAAAGCTATCGAAGTACTCTCCGACTGGCGGCCCCGGTCTGCCACTCACCTGGGGGCAGCGGTGGCGACGAAGATCCCGAACAACGGCAGGCGCCGGCCCGTCCGCGCGGTCCGCGGAGCCGTGGCGGCGGACCATCCCCGGTACAAGTGGGTCGCCCTCTCCAACACCACGCTCGGCACCCTGATCGCCACCGTCAACGCCTCGATCGTCCTGATCTCCCTCCCCGCGATCTTCAACGGCATCGGCCTCGACCCGCTCCAACCCGGCAACGTCAGCTACCTGTTGTGGATGCTGATGGGCTACATGCTGGTCACCGCCGTCCTGGTGGTCACCCTCGGCAGACTGGGCGACATCCACGGCCGGGTCCGGATCTACAACGCCGGCTTCCTGATCTTCACCCTCACCTCGGTGGCCCTCTCCCTCGACCCGCTGCACGGCGGGCCGGGCGCGCTGTGGCTGATCGGCTGGCGGGTGGTGCAGGCGATCGGCGGCTCGATGCTGATGGCCAACTCGGCCGCGATCATCACCGACGCGTTCCCGGCCCACCGGCGCGGCATGGCGCTGGGGGTGAACATCGTCGCGGGCATCGCCGGCTCCTTCATCGGCCTGGTGCTGGGCGGGCTGCTGGCCGAGTGGAACTGGCGGTCGATCTTCTGGGTCAACATGCCGATCGGCATCCTCGGCACGGTCTGGGCCTACCGGTCGCTGCGCGAGACCGGCGTACGGCGGCCCGCCCGGATCGACTGGTGGGGCAACGTCACCTTCGCCGTCGGCCTGACCGCCCTGCTCGCCGCGATCACCTACGGCATCCAGCCCTACGGCGGCCACACCATGGGCTGGACCAGCCCCTGGGTGATGGGCGGGCTGTTCGGCGGCGTGGCGCTGCTGATCGCCTTCTGCCTGGTCGAGTCCAGGGTCGCCGAGCCGATGTTCCCGCTGGCGCTGTTCCGCGACCCGGTCTTCGCCGGCGGCAACGCGGCCACCCTGCTGGGCTCGATCGCCCGCGGCGGCCTCCAGTTCATGCTGATCATCTGGCTGCAGGGCATCTGGCTGCCGCTGCACGGCTACGACTACGCCGACACCCCCCTGTGGGCGGGCATCTACCTCGTCCCGCTGACCGTCGGCTTCCTGGCCGCCGGGCCGGTCTCGGGCTACCTCTCCGACCGGGCCGGGGCCCGGCTGTTCGCCTCCGGTGGACTGGTGGTGATGGCCCTGTCCTTCGCCGGACTGCTGCTCCTGCCCACCGACTTCGGCTACCCGTGGTTCGCCGTCCTGGTGTTCCTCAACGGCTTGGGCGGCGGCCTGTTCGCGGCCCCCAACACCTCGCTGATCATGTCGAGCGTGCCGGCCGAGGCCCGCGGCGCCGCCTCCGGCATGCGGGCCACCTTCCAGAACGCCGGCATGGTGCTCTCGATCGGCGTCTTCTTCTCGCTGATGGTGGCCGGCCTGGCCGGCTCGCTGCCACACACCCTCACCGCCGGACTGACCGCGCAGGGCGTGCCCGCCGCCGACGCGCACACCATCGCCTCGCTGCCACCGGTCGGCACGCTCTTCGCCGCGTTCCTCGGGTACAACCCGATCCAGCAGCTGCTGGGCCCGCACGTGCTCGGCATGCTGCCGGCGGCCAACGCCCGGACGCTGACCGGCCGGGAGTTCTTCCCGCAACTGATCTCGGGCCCCTTCCACGACGGCCTGGTCGTGGTGTTCTGGCTGGCGATCGCCATGTCGCTGGTCGCCGCGGCGGCCTCGCTGGTCCGCGAGCGGACCGGGCCGCGCCACACCCGCCGCGCCCGGCCGGGCGCGGGCGGGCCCGCTGAACGGCCCGGTGTAGGCCGGCCCGCACCGCGCGGAAAGGCCCGCAGGCCATGACCGGGCACGATGCCGCGACCGGCGCCGACACCGCGACCGACGCCGAGGCCGAGGCCGGGGCCGGGGCCGGTCTCTCCGCCGAGGCCGTCGTCCGGCTGCGCCTGGCGATCGGCCGACTCAACCGGCAGATGGCCCGCGCCTCCGGCGGCCAGGACCTCACCGTCGCCCAACTCTCCGCCCTGGCCCGGGTGGAGGTGCACGGCCCGCTGCGGCTCGGCGAACTCGCCGCGCGGGAGGGGGTGGCCGTGCCGTCCGTGCTCCGCACGATCGCCCCGCTGACCGCCGACGGCCTGATCGCCAAGACCCCCGACCCGCTGGACGGCCGCTCCCAGCTGCTCGAACTCACCCCGGCCGGCCTGGCGGCGATCACCCGGATCCGCCGGGAGCGCTCCGCCCTGCTGGCCCGCCGCAGCGCGCGGCTCACCCCGCAGCAGTGCCGCCAACTGGAGTCGGCCGTACCGCTGTTGGAGTTGCTGCTGGACGATCCCGACGCGGCCTTCCCCGGCCAAGCCTGCCCCGATCCGTCCTACCCTGACCCGCCCTGCCCTGACCCGCCCTGCCCCGACCCGCCCTGCCCCGACCCGCCCTGCCCCGACCGGCGCGACTCCGTCGGCTGAGGCAGCGCTTCTCGGAGCGCCTACGCCGTCTCGCGGAGGAATCCGGTGAGCAACTCGAAGGTCTCCTCGGGCCGTTCGAGGCCGGGGAAGTGGCCGGCCCAGGACAGTTCGAGCCGGCGGGCGCCGGGGATCCGGGTCGCCAAGGAGTCGGCGATCTGCCGGAAGTCGTCCACGTCGTGGCCGCCGGTCACGACCAGGCAGGGCGCCGTGATCCGGGAGAGGTCCGCTTCGTCGTCGGTGGGGCCGATCTCGGCGTCCGCCTGCACCTCGAAGGCGCGCCGCTGCATCCGGCGGACGAGTTCGCGGGCTTCGTCGCCCGCCTCCGGGCCGAGCCAGGTCTCGACGTTGAGCTCGACGGCGCCCTCGACGTCCCCGGTCGCGAGGAGTTCCCGCTCCCGCGCGGCGAAGGCCATCAGGGCGTCGCCGGCGACGTGCTCGGCCGCCCCGGAGCAGAGCAGGGCCAGCGCGGTGACGGCCCCGGGGCGCAGCGCCGCCACGTCCATGGCGACCTTCCCCCCGTACGAGGCGCCGATCAGCGCGGTGCTCTCGACGCCCAGGTGGTCGAGGAGCGCCAGCACGTCCTGCGCGTCGCTGTACGGGGCGTCGGCCGGCGGTGTGTCGCCGAAGGCCCGGAAGTCGCCCCGGATCACCCGGTAGCCCGCGTCGACCAGCCCCTGCCACTGCGGGTCCCACATCCTCCGATCGCACACGGACGAGTGCAGCAGCACCACGGTGGGGCGGTCGCCCGGCAGGTCATGAGATACGTCATGGGAGAGGATCATCCGCGGATCGTATCGACGCCTCTGGGGGACGCCAACCGGTTTGGTGATCGGAGGGAGTAAGCGCTTTGGGCCGCTTCCGGGCTCTAGGTGGGTGAGGAGGTGCTCATGGGAGGCACGAAGACCGACCGGGACGAGGAGTTCCAGGCGTTCATCGTCGGGGCCTGGCCACGGCTGCTGCGAACGGCGTACCTGTTGGCCGGGGAGCAGTACGCGGCCGAGGACCTGGTGCAGTCCGCGGCGGAGAAGGCCTGCGCGGCCTGGGCGAAGGTGCGACGGGCCGGCGATCCGCACAGCTACGTGCGGCGGATCCTGGTGAACGAACACGCCCGCCGCTGGCGCCGCCGCGCGCCGGAGCTGCTGGTGTACGCCGTGCCGGACGAGGCCGGAGCGGAGGACTGCTACGCCCGCTCCGACCAGCGCGGCGCGCTGATGACGGCGCTGGCCGCCCTGCCGGCCCGCCAGCGCGAGGCCGTGGTGCTGCGCTACTGGGAGGACCTGAGCGACAGTCAGGCCGCCGAGGCGATGGGCTGCTCGACGGGCGCCGTGCGCAGCCACGCGGCCAAGGGGATCGCGAGACTGCGGGGGGCCGCAGCGCTGAAGGAAATCAAGGGCATGACGAGCATCGGAGGTGCGGTATGAGCGCGGGCGGCAACGGCGGGACGGTCGGCATGGGCGCGGCGGGCGACGACAGCGACGTGTGGGTCGGACTCGGCCTGGCGGACGTGGCGGCCGGGGCCACGATCAGCCCGGCGCCGATGGCGGACATCATGGCGGGCGGCCGCCGGATCCGGCGCCGTCGCCGGTCGGTGGTCGGCGCGCTCGCGCTGGCCTCGGTGGTGGTGCTGGGCGGCGGGACGATGGCGGGTCTGCACAGCTCCCCCGCGAGCAGCGGCGCCCAGGCGCTCGTCCCGGCCAACGGCGGTCCCGGCGGCGGCACCGGGGGCGGCCCGGCCGCCCAGCCGTCCGGCACGGCGACGGCCGAGCGGGACCCGTTCACCCCGGTCCGGGTGACGCTCGCCCAGGGCAACACCCCCGACGGCAAGACGTGGAAGCTCTGGACGGCGCTCTGGCCGGTCGCCCCGAAGGAGCGGGCGTACGAGCAGGCGGTGGCCGTCTGGGAGGAGCGCCACGCCGTCGACCCCTCGCTCGACAAGCCGACGGAGGCGTACGTCCAGCAGTACTGGCAGCCCAACGAGGACGTCGTGAACGACTACGTCACCCTGGACGGGGTGCGCCAGCCGCACGACAACGCGGGCAGCTACCCGGCGCCGGGCCACCTCGACCCGCGGATGGCCGACACGTTCAGCGGCGGCCTGATGGGCGCCCGGGACAAGTCCGGCACGCCCGGTCCGCTCCCGATCAAGCTCGCCGTGATGGCCCTCGGCCCGGACGTCGGCAAGGTCCTGGTGACCTGGTCGGACGGCACGGTCATGGAGCCGTGGCTGAAGGCCGTCGGGGACTCCCCGTACCAGCGGCTGGTGGTCCCCGAGCAGCCGGGCAAGAAGGTGACGTCGTGGCAGTTCTTCGACAAGAACGGCGCCAAGCTGCCGGACGCCGGCGTGATCTTGAGTCCCGAGTACGGGGGGGCGCGCCCGGCTGAACCCGCCCGGGGGGCCACGACCGCCCGCCCCGGCCGGAGGGGCCGGCCCGCTCCCCCGGGGGGCCGGCCCCTCGTCGGCGTACGGGACGGTCGGTGCGCGGGGGGATCGGCGTGCGGGGCGGTCGGTGCGCATCGCGGAAACGTGGGAGAAAGTGCTCCCCCGGTCGAGGGAGGTCATCGGCGGGCCGCCCGAGCAGACTGGCGATCACAGCCGGGGAGGACTTCCCGGCCTCCCCTTGATTGCACCGGAGTTGACTCGTGCGTGAGCAGATGTGGCAGCCGCTTTCCTCCCGACCTTCCTCCTGGCGTTCGTCCCGGCTTTCCTCCGGGCCTTCCTCCCGGCGCCCGCAGGCCGGTCGGCGCGGGGTCGTCGTGGGGGGGGCGGCCCCCGGGGGCCGCGGCGGCAAGAACCCGGGCCCCCCCCCGGCCCCCGCCCCCCCCCCCCCCCC
>NZ_JBHWIJ010000025.1:17265-19820 GCF_042732255.1 Kitasatospora sp. NPDC059803
ACCGCGGGCACCGCCCTGGCGCCGTCCACGGCCGCCGCCGCCCCCCGCCCGGACAGCGTCCAGCAGGGGCTGAACGCGCTGGTCCGCGACGACGGCCTGCCCGCCGCGCTGGCCAGCGTCCAGGGCCGTGACGGCCGCACCCGCACCTACACCGCGGGGGTCGGCGACGTCACCACCCGCGCGAAGGTGCCGGTCGACGGCCAGGTGCGGATCGGCAGCAACACCAAGACGTTCACGGCGGTGGTCGTGCTGCAGCTGGTCGGCGAGGGGAAGATCGGCCTCGACGAGCCCGTCGAGACCTACCTCCCCGGCCTGGTCCGCGGCGACGGCATCGACGGGCGCCACACCACGGTCCGTCAGCTCCTCCAGCACACCAGCGGACTCCCGGACTACGAGGGATACCTCGACGAACCCTCCCTCCAGCACCGGTACTTCGAGCCGCGCGACCTGCTGGACATCGCCTTCCAGCACAAGGCCGACTTCGCCCCGGGGGCGAGCTTCAAGTACAGCAGCACCAACTACGTGCTCGCCGGCCTGGTCGTCCAGAAGGTCACCGGCCGCCCCATCGCCGAGCAGATCGACCAGCGCATCATCAAGCCCCTCGGCCTGCGACACACCTACTACCCCGCCCAGGGCGACCGGACCATCCGCGAGGCCCACCCCCAGGGCTACCGCAAGGACGCGGCCGACGGGCACCTGATCGACTTCACCGAGCTGGACCCCTCCGCGGGCGGGGCGGCGGGCCAGATGATCTCCACCAACTCCGACGTCAACCAGTTCTTCACCGCCCTCCTCGGCGGCCGCCTCCTGCAACCGGCCCAGCTCGCCCAGATGCGCACCACCGTCCCCATCGGCGACAGCGGCGCCGCCTACGGCCTGGGGCTCATCAGCCGGCCGCTGTCCTGCGGCGGCGTCTACTGGGGCCACGGCGGCGACATCCCCGGCTACGAGACCCGGGGCGGGGCGACGGACGACGGCCGCGCCGTCAACATCGCGGTGACCACCGTCCCGCCGGACGCCGCCGGCTCGGAGCACGTCGAGAACGTCGTGGACACGGCCCTGTGCCGCTGACCGAAGTCCGGTGAGGGAGTGGGAAGTCGGCGGGTCCGACTTCCCACTCCGCTTTTCCACTCCGCTCAGGTTCTGTCCCGAGGTGAATCCCCTAGAGCTGGGTGACGCCGCCGTCGACGAGCAGTTCCGCGCCGGTGGTGAAGGAGCTCTGGTCCCCGGCCAGGTAGAGGGCGGTGGCAGCAACCTCCTCGGGTCGGCCGATACGGCCGAGCGGGGTCGTGGCGACGGCCTGGTCGACCTGGGGGTACGCCGCCCGCAGCTCGTCGGCCCCGGGGGTCGCGACCGGGCCCGGGGTGAGGGCGTTGACCCGGATGCCCCGGCCGGCGAGTTCGGTGGCCCAGGTGCGGGCGAGGCTGCGGATCGCGGCCTTGGTGGCGGCGTAGACGCCCAGGCCCGGGACGCCGCGCAGGGCCGCGCTGGAGGAGAGCAGGATCACCGAGGCGCCGGCCGACAGCAGCGGGAGGGCCTTCTGCACGGTGAAGACCGTGCCCTTGAGGTTCACGGAGGTGGTGTGGTCGTACTCCTCCTCGGTGATCTCGCCGAGCAGGCCGAAGTCCCCGAGGCCGGCGTTGGCCACGACGACGTCGAGCCGGCCGCTGCGTTCGGTGATCTCGGCGAAGAGCCGGTCGAGGTCGTCGAGCTTCGACACGTCGCCCCGGATGCCGACACCCCGGCTGCCGACCTGCTCGACGGCGGCCGCCAGCTCGGCTTCGCGGCGCCCGGTGAGGTACACGGTCGCCCCCTCGGCGGCGAAGCGGCGGGCGATGGCCAGGCCGATGCCGGTGGAGGCGCCGGTGACGAGGGCGGTCTTGTTGTCCAGCTGTCCCATGAGATTCTCCGAATCTTGACGTAACTATTCTTGTTACATTTTTGGGCACAAAAAGCGGCGCAGGAAGCGACGCAGGAAGCACTGCCACGGCCGAGGCTAGGCGGCCTTCAGCACGTCGCGCAGCACATCCTCCAGCGTGGTCCCCGCCAACTCCCGGCGGAGGGTGGCCTCGATCCCGCCGTAGACGGCGGCCATCACCGGAGCGATGCCGTGGCCCACGACGCACTCGGGGTCGGGCGTGGCGGGGTGCAGGGCGAAGATCGGTCCCGGCTCCACCGCCTCGTAGACGTCGAGCAGGGTGATCGCCGACAGGTCCCGCGACAGCGTCCAGCCGGCCCCGGCACCCCTTCGCGAGTCGACCAGGCCCGCCTTGCGCAGCTGGGCCAGCAGGCGGCGGATCACCACCGGGTTGGTGTTGACGCTCGTCGCGATCTGCTCGGAAGTGGCGACCTCGTGGCCACGGCGCTGGTACAGCCCGATCCAGGTCAGGGCGTGCGCGGCGACGGTCAACCTACTGTTCGCACTCATGCCGCCCATCACCCCTCTCCATGTCGTAACTGTAATAGTTACATCAGCCTACGACAAGCCCCGGCGGAGTCTAGTTTTTGTTTGTGTGGTGTGGGGGTGGGTAAAGGGGGGGGGTGGGAGGGTTGGT
>NZ_JBHWIJ010000025.1:19830-42330 GCF_042732255.1 Kitasatospora sp. NPDC059803
TCCCGCTCACCCGGCGCCCCTTACTATTCTTTTACTCAGCGCGGGCCCCCGCGACCCGGGGGGGGTGGCGGGGGGGACGGGGGGGGCGGCGCGTCCCCACTCCTCTTGCTTTACGGGGTGGTTGGGGTGGAGGTGGAGACGGGGCGGGGGTGGCGGTTCGGGGGGTGGTGCGCGGTGAGGGGGTGGATCCAGGCGAGAAGCGCGAGCAGGAGGACGAACGGGAGGAGGGTGCAGAGCGTCGCGCTGCCCGGGCTATGGCGGGGTTCAGGACGCATCGAGGGTGATGGGGAGGTCGAGTTCGGCCCAGACGGTCTTCGCGTTGGGGTGGCGGGGGATGGTGCCCCAGCGGTCGGCGAGGGCGTCGATGAGGGTGAGGCCGCGCCCGGACTGGGAGTTGGGGGCGAGGACGGCGGGCAGAGCCGGGAAGCGGTCGCCCCGGCAGTCCGAGATCTCGATGCGCAAGGTTGTGCCCCGGCGCACGGTGGTAGTGAGACAGAGGTGAAGCTCGAAGCCGCGCCCCGGAACGCGGCCATGGGTAGTCGCGTTGGCGGCGAGCTCCGCGACGATCAGGAGCGCCGAGTAGTACGGCTCGGTGTGGGACAAGTTCAGCCCCCAGGTGGTCAGTTGACGCCTGGCGATGCGCCGGCAGATGGCGGCGCCCTTGGGGGTGGCGGCGAGGGTGATGGTGTGGCGGCGGGGGCTGTCGAGGGGGATGTCGGTCGTCATGGAAAAAATCGTGACGGCGCGGACGTACGCTGACCACGGATTCGACAAGCACTAAGAGTGCCTGTACGGATGCGGAGGGTGGGCCTGTCCGGCCGACCCCGGATTAACCGATCGAAAACGCGGCAAGTCAGGATGGGGTGGCTGCGATGGGTGTCGAGGGAACGGTCTTCGAGGACGGCGATCTGCCGGAGGGGTCCGAGGGGGTCTCTGAGCTCTACGCTGCGGTGGGAAAGCTGATCAAGCACTTCCGCGAGCGGGCCGGGATCACGCAGAAGGAGCTGGCCAAGATGGCCGGTTACAGCGAGGACCAAGTCGGCGCGGTCGAGCGCGGCAAGCGGACCCCGAGAGTCGAGTACCTGACGGTGGTTGACGATCTCGTTGGGGCGGGCGGCGCGCTGAAGGCGATCGCCCCGGATGTCATGAAGGCGAAGATCCGCGTGAGTGAGCGGCACCCGGCGTGGTCGAAGCCGTACACGACCGAAGAAGCGCACGCTCTGGAGATTCACGACTACTGCACGTTGGACATCCCAGGCCTGGTGCAGACAGAGGCCCACGCGCGAGCGCTGTACCAGATGCGGAAACCAACCCTTACCGATGACTCCGTCGAAAAGTGGGTGGCGGCACGCATGAAGCGGCAAGAGATCCTGACTCGGTCACCGCTTCCGATGATCAGCTGGGTGATCGATGAGAGCGCACTGCGGCGCCCCATGGGCGGGTGGGACGTTCACGAGGAGCAGCTTCGCCACCTGCTGAAGATCGGCCGGATCCGCGGCCTCGAACTCCAGGTGATGCCGCTGGATCGAATGGAGCACGCGGGCATGGGCGGCTCGTTCACCCTCCTCACCCCCAAGGGCCGGTCGCAGATTGCGTTCTGCGAGGTGCAGCACGTCAATCGGCTGATCACGGACCCGGAAGAGGTCCGTATTATGGCCGCACGGTACAGCAGCATCAGGGCGCAGGCGCTCGGCATGAGGGAGTCCCTGGCCCTGATCGAGAAGATCCTGGGAGAGCGGTGAGCATGTCCGAGCTGGCGTGGTTCAAGAGCAGCTACAGCGGCAACGAGGGCACAACCTGCGTCGAGGTCGCCGAGACGCCTGCTGTAATCCACGTGCGTGACTCCAAGGACAAGAGCGGCCCTCAGCTGGCCTTCGAGCCGGCCGCCTGGCAGGCATTCGTGGCATTCGCCGCGACCGCCGAGGTCTGATCAACGTCCTCCCAACGGCCCACCGCCTACCGGGCGGCGGGCCGTTGGCGTACCGTCAAGCTGACGGCGCCGTCCCACACTTAGGGGGAGCAGTGAGCAGCGAACTCATCTGGTTCAAGAGCAGCCACAGCAGCAACGAAGGCGGCCAGTGCATCGAGGTCGCCGAGACGACCGAGGCCGTTCTCGTCCGCGATTCCAAGGACGCCTCCGGTCCCCACCACACCTTCACCCCCGCCGCCTGGCAGGCGTTCGTCGCCTTCGCCGCCACCGCCGAGGCCTGATCAACGTAGTTCCGGTCACTCCGGTTCGAAGGCTCGCAGGGTGTCCTCGCCGTCGGTCCACAAGACCCCGAGCCGCTGCCGGGCCAAGAGCCATCCGTCCCCGTCACGGCGGAACTCCCAGTCGTAGGGACCGCCCATGGAGTAGGGGGCAGAGGTCCTCCCCGGAGCGGTGACGGCGACGAACCACATGTACCCGATGCCGGTCGCCCGGTCGCCCGCCACGTCCACGCGCATGTTGAGGATGTGGTGCTGGATGCTCGTGTAGGGCGACTCGGCCTCCTCCACCTTCGCGCGGATGGCCTCCCTCCCCTGGGTTTGCTGCCAGGGCCCGAACTCCAGCACGGCGTCTTCGGCCCAACAGGCGGACCAGGTCTGCCAGTCCTTGCGGTCCAGTGCCCGCCAGCCTCGGATCATGAGGGCGTGCAGGGCGTCCCGGTCCTCCAGGCCACGTATTCTGCGCGCCAGGTCGTCGAGAGCGGGGGTGTGCAGCATTCCGGTTCCTTCCGTCACTGGGCGCTCGCCGCAGGTCGTACGACGATCTCGTTCACGTCGACGTACGGCGGCTGGGAGATTGCGTAGGCGACGGCGTCCGCGATCGCGGAGGCCGGCAGGGCCACGGCGCGGTACGTCCGCATGGCCGCCCGGGCGGCCGGGTCCGCGATGCCGTCGGCGAGTTCGGACTCCGTGACACCCGGCGAGACCAGCGTGACCCGGACGTCACCGGCGGACTCCTGACGCAGGCCCTCGGAGATCGCACGGACCGCGAACTTGGTGGCGCAGTACACGGCAGCGGTGGGAGAGACCTCGTACGCGCCGACGGAGGCGATGTTCACGATGTGCCCGCCACCTTGGGCGCGCATCACGGGCAAGGCGGCGGAGATACCGTGCAGGACACCCCGCAGGTTCACGTCGATCATGCGGTCCCACTCCTCCGTCCTGAGCGCCTCCAGCGGCGACAACGGCATCACCCCGGCGTTGTTGACCATCACGTCCACGCGGCCGTACCGCTCTTCGGCCGCTGCCACGAAGTCCCGCACGTCGGCGGCCTCGGTCACGTCCAGGCGCCGGGCCGCCGCCGTGCCGCCCGCGGCGGTGATCTCCGTGACGAGTCGGTCCAGGCGATCGGTGCGCCGTGCTCCCAGGAACAGGCGGTGGCCGTCGGCGGCGAGCCGGCGGGCGGTCGCCTCGCCGATCCCGCTGCTGGCACCGGTGATCGCTACGACCTTGATCGTCTGGTCCGGCATGACTGCCCCTTGTCTCTCGGTAGGGCACCGAGTCTGGGCGAGGTGTTCCGGGCGGCCCAGGCCGTGTGCTGCCTGGGTGCGGTACACCCAGGCGGCACACCGGGCCCACGGCCTAGCCTGGGCACATGACCGACAACCAGCTGGGTGAGTTCCTGCGGGCGCGCCGTGCGGCCGTGCGGCCGGACGAGGTCGGGATGCCGAGCCATGGCGTGCGCAGGGTCGCCGGGCTGCGCCGCGAAGAAGTCGCCGTACTGGCAGGGGTGAACGCGGACTACTACACCCGGCTGGAACAGGGCCGTGAACGCCACCCGTCCGCGCAGGTGGTGGACGCGCTCAGCCGCGCGCTGCTGCTGGACACCGATGCCCGGGCGCACCTTCACCAACTGTCCGGAACCGCGCCGTCCCAGCGGCCCGTCGCCGCCACCGACCAGGTCGCCCCCGACCTGCGCGTCCTGCTGGACGGCTACCCCGGCACTCCGGCGTTCGTCATCAACCCGATCCTGGACATCCTGGCCGCCAACGCCCTGGCCGAGGCCCTGTACTCCCCTTTCGAAGCGATGGACAACCTGGCCCGCATGGTCTTCCTCGACCCGGCAGGTCGGCCGTTCCACCCCCGATGGGACCGGACGGCAGAGACGGTGGTCGGGCACCTGCGCCAGGCGTCCGGCGTCGACCCGGGCAGTCCGCGCCTACGGGCCCTCGCAGGCGAACTCAGCGCGCGCAGCACGGACTTCGCCCGACTGTGGAACACCCACACCGTGCGCGGCAAGACCCGCGAACACAAGCACCTCCACCACCCGGACGTCGGCGGCATGACCCTCACCCACCACGCATTCGACGTGCGGGACGCCCCCGGCCAGCAGTTGATCATCTACCATGCCGAACACGGCAGCCCCAGCGCCGAGGCACTCAGCCTGCTCGGCTCCGTGCACGCCACACGCGTCGGTAGGTGATCACGCAGCAGGCGAGTCTGAGGAACGCTTCGCGCCAGGGGGAGCAGTGAGCAACGAACTCGTCTGGTTCAAGAGCAGCCACAGCAGCAACAAGGGCGGCCAGTGCATCGAGGTCGCCGAGACGACCGAGGCCGTCCTCGTCCGCGAGTCCAAGGACGCCTCCGGCCCCCACCACACCTTCACCCCCGCCGCCTGGCAGGCGTTCGTCGCCTTCGCCGCCACCGCCGAGGTCTGATCGACTTCCCCCTCAACGGCTCACCGCCTAAAGAGCGGTGGGCCGTCTGCGCGCTCGGGTGAGCCAGCGGTACGCGAGATGGACCGCGAGGCCCAGCAAGGTCATGAGGACCGACGCGACCAGTGCGACCACATCGAGCACGTTCCGGCCCAGCGAGTTCCAGAAACCGATGCTCGAAGCAAGGGCGGCGGTGTCGGTGTGCCTGGGGTCGTACACCACCGTCACGGTGTCGCGGGCCTTGACGGTGTCGGTGACGTAGGCGAGTTGGGTCTCGACAGATGCCCCCTCGGACGTCGTGAACCGCACCCGGCAGTGGGCGTTGCCCGCCGGGTTGTCCTGCGGCGCGCTCACTTCGGTGCACTCGGTGACGACCGCCGACACGTGGACGCCGCGGCTGCGGAGAGCCGACGTCACCCCCATGTCGTGCGGTATCAGGTAGACCAGGCTGAGGACGAACAGCAGGACCCCCAGGCCGATCATCGCGAGCGAACCGTTCCGCACGGTCCGGCCGTGGTCCGGCACCTTCTCCATCGGTCCCCCCGGTATCAGCCCAACTGCCCACGTGCGCTCACGCTACCCGCACCCACCGACACCGGCTTCCGAGCAGGGCAAACCCCTGGTCGAGATCCACCGACGGGCCCGGCCCCCCGGTCATCCGGCGTAACACCTGGTGCACGGCTCGCCCCGGGGGCGAAGGATGGTGCGTGGACTACCCATAGATCCACCCACCCCCCACGCCCGGCCAGGGCAGCGACACGGAGGAACACCTCGATGACATCCGCCCCGACCACGACACACCGTCGGCGGAGCAGGGCCGCACTGGCCGCCTGCGCGACCGTGCTGGCCGTCTCCGCCACCACCCTCGCCGCCGGGACCGCCCCCGCCCACGCCACCACGGGCGTGCGCGAGTTCACCCGGACCGCCACCTTCACCGTCCCCGTCGGCGTCACCGGCCTGCTGATCGACGTCTGGGGCGCCGGAGGTGGAGGCGCCGGCGGCACCTCGACCGCGCCCGTGACCGGCGGTGGGGGCGGGGGTGGCGGCGGATACGTGCACGGTGCGATCACGGTGCTCCCCCTTGAGCAGGTCACCATCACCATCGGCGCCGGCGGCGCGGGCGGTGCGGTCGGCGCCGTGGGCTCCGGCGGCACCAGCAGCACCATCGCGATCGGATCAACGGTGCTGGCCACCGCCCAGGGCGGCGGCGGGGGCTTCACGTCGAACGGGGGCTTCCCGGGCTCGTACGCCGGCGGCGGCGCAGGGGGCGGCGGCACCGCACCCGCCGAAACCCCCTTGGGCGGCGGCGGCTACGTACGCCCCGGCGCGGCCGGGGGCAGCACGACCAGCGCGCTCTTCCCGAACCCCGTCTCGCCCGGCGGCACGGGCGGCCAGCCCGCGAACACCGGGAGCGCCAACCCGGGAGACGCCGCGACCGGCGGGCCGGGCGGCCAGTCCGGCGTCAGTGGCACCTCGCCCGGCGAGGCCGGAGCGCCGGGGTACGCGCTCATCCACTGGTCGTTCTGAGCACCCGACCTCACAAGGCCGAGCAGGGGCTCGATCGGTCTCGCCCGCAGCAGCCCCGGCCGCAAATGTCAAACAACACACACCCGTTGTGAGTGGACTGGTACGTTCCGCGCATGGACTTCAACGCCATTGCCAACTCGTTCGTGTCCCACTACTACAACACCTTCGACTCCGGCATCGCGGGGCGCAGCAACCTCACCAGCCTCTACCGGCCCGAGTCGATGCTCACCTGGGAGAACGCCCAGGTCCAGGGGCAGCAGAACATCCTCGCGAAGCTGACGACGCCCGAACTGGCCACCGTCAAGCACGCGGTGTCCAGCAACGACGCGCAGCCCGCGCCGGGCGGCGGCGTACTGGTCACCGTCACGGGCGGCCTCGTCATCGACAACGCCTTCGACAAGCCGATGCAGTTCGCCGAGACGTTCAACCTGCAGCCGATCCCCGGCCAGCCCGGCGGCTTCTTCGTCTACAACCAGATCTTCCGCCTCATCTTCGCCTGAGCCGCCAAGGGCCCGGGGCTTCCCGCCGGCTTCCCGCTCGGCGAGCGGAAGCCCCGGACCAGCGCCACGAGTTGGAGGAAGGGTGCACCTGCGCGGGCTGCGGCCGGCCGACGCCCCCGCCGTCCGCCGGATCTACAGCGGCCGGTCGGTCGCCGACCTGTGGTTCGGCCAGATGACCGCCGCCCAGGCCCACGACTACGTACGCGAAGCCCAGGAGGCCGACGCGCACCGGCCGCGCACCGCACGCGTCCTCGGCATCGACGTCCACGGCGACCTGATCGGCATCGTCCGGCTCCGTATCACCGGCCACACCGGCAGCCTCAGCTACATCCTGCGCGAGGACACCTGGGGCCACGGCTACGCCACCACAGCGGTGCGCCGGTTCCTCGCCCACCACCGCACCCCACGGGTCACTGCCGAGCACCGCGTCGGCAACCCCGCCTCGGGAAGGGTCCTGACGAAGACCGGCTTCGTCGTGACCACCGTGACCGACGAGATCGTCCGCTACGAGCTGGGCTAGCGGCCGCCTTGCCACCTCCGACTCCCCGGGCCCGCGCCGGGCGTGACGCGGACCTTTGCCGTGTGTTTATATTGAACAATGGTTCAACCAAAAACCGGACACCCCCATGCCCCGCACGCCTGAGGCCTCGGCAGCCGTCCGCGAAGCGACCCGCGCCAAGATCCGGCGCGCCGCCGTCCTGCTCATGGCCGAACAGGGCTACCGCGCCACCACCCTGCGCCAAGTCGCCACCCGGGCCGGCGTCGCCGACGGACTGCCCTCCCGCTACTTCGGCAGCAAGGACGGCCTGCTGATCGACATCGCCGACGGCTGGCGCGAACGGACCCGCGCGGCACTCGCCGCCCAGCCCGCCGACAGCCCCGCCGACACCCTGCGACTCCTGGTCCGCTCCGCCCTGCTCGGCCTGGACACCGCCCCCGAGGAGATCGAGGAGAGCCGGGCCGTCTCCGCCCTGCTCGCCGACCCCGAAGCCCGAGCCGTCCTCGTCGCCGCAGGCGCCGACCTCGCCTCCGCCGACCTCCTCCAGGCCCTCGACGAAGCCCTGGTCGCCTGCCACGTCCCCGACCCCGCGGCCGCCCGCCTGCTCCTCCTCGCCGGCATCCGCGGCGGCCTCACCCTCGCCGCCGAGGACCCCGCCTTCCCGCTGCGCGACCTGGAAACGGCCCTACTCGCCCACCTCCTGCCGCCGGCCTGACCCCTCCCCGAGCTTGAAAGGCCCCGCCATGACCGCCGAAACCGACATCCGCCCCTACCGCATCGCGATCGAACAGCACCAGCTCGACGACCTGCGCGACCGCCTCGCCCGCACCCGCTGGCCCGACTCGCTGCCCGGCACCGACTGGGACTACGGCGTCCCGCTCCACTACCTCCAGGACCTGGCCGAGTACTGGCGGACCGGCTACGACTGGCGCGAACACGAAACCAGGCTCAACACCTTCCCGCAGTACACCACCACCATCGACGGCGCCAACGTGCACTTCCTGCACGTCCGTTCACCCGAACCCGACGCCACCCCGCTGATCATCACGCACGGCTGGCCCGGCTCGGTGGCCGAATTCCTGGACATCCTGGGCCCGCTCACCGACCCCCGCGCCCACGGCGGCGACCCGCGCGACGCCTTCCACGTGGTCGCGCCCTCCATCCCGGGCTACGGCTTCTCCGGACCGACCAGCCAACTCGACTGGGACTACCGCCGCGTGGCGCGCGCCTGGGCCGAACTGATGAACCGCCTCGGCTACCCTCGCTACGGCGCCCAGGGCGGCGACTGGGGCTCCGGCATCTCCCGCGAACTCGGCCTCGCCGCCCCCACCCAGGTCATCGGCGTGCACGTCAACACCTCCCCCACCTTCCCCACCGGCGACCCGGCCGTCCTCGACACCCTCGACCGCGAACGGCTCGACACCTGGGCCCGCCACCAGGCCGAAACCTCCGGCTACACCGCCGTCCAAGCGACCCGCCCGCACACCATCGGCTACGCGCTCACCGACTCACCGGTCGGCCAACTCGCCTGGATCATCGAGAAGTTCCGCGAATGGACGGACTGCGACGGCGGCCTTCCCGAAGGCGCCGTACCCCGGGACCACCTCCTCACCAACGTGATGCTGTACTGGCTGACCGCCACCGCCGGCTCCTCCGCGCGGCTGTACAAGGAGTCGGCCCGCAACGGCTGGACCGAGGCCGCCCCCTCCACCGTCCCCACCGGCATGGCCGTCTTCCCCCACGACATCACCCTGCCGGTCCGCGCCTTCGCCGAACGCATCGACAACATCGTGCACTGGACCGAGTTCGACCACGGCGGCCACTTCGCCGCCCTGGAACAGCCCGAGTCGCTGGTGGCCGACATCCGGACCTTCTTCCGCTCCTTGGCGGGTGGTTGGAGCGAGGTCTGAGTTGCGTCCGCCTCCACTGCGCCCCGATGCGCCCTTGACTCCACACCCGGGCGGGGCCCAAGGTCGTTGCAACTGAGCGCAACTGACTCGACAGCGGAGGCGGTTATGAAGCTACGGTTCGTCGGCAAGGACCCCGAGTCCGGGGACCACGGGTGTCCCTCCGTGTGGGTGGACGAGGAACGGGCAGAGCTGGTGATTCAGGGCTGGAAAGCGGACGAGGCGACGGAAGTCGAGTGCCTGAAGGCCGGGCCGATTCCCGAGCACGAGACCGTCATCCGGCTGCCCCGGCGCATGATTCCACTTCTCAGGGAGGCCCTTGGTGACACAGACGCTCTCTAGCTTCGCCGATCTGATCAAATCCGCACGTCATTCGGCGCTGCACCTTGAGATGCGAGACTGGTACTCGGTGGAGAGCGAAACCGAGGGGTTCGCCGCGTGGCGCCACGGGAAGAGGCTCGATCCCGACAACCGCGAGTCCTGGTGGCGACCTTGGCTCGATCTGGTACAGGAAGTCACCGGCCGAGGCGTCGCGATTCGCCGCGCCCGTGTGGTCTCGGAACCGGTGAGCGATTACATCCGCTTCGAGCACTCCGGCACTTTCACCAACATTGCCGCCGGCGAAGATATCCGCTGGCTCCCCAGACGCAGCGCGTCCGGAATCGCTCTTCCCGGCAATGACTGCTGGATCTTCGACGGTCGACTCGTTCAGTTCAACATTTTCGATGGTGCCGGCCGATGGGTCCACACGGATCAGACGGAAGACGCCGCGATGGTAGCGCTGTGTGCTTCGGCTTTCGAAGCGGTCTGGGAGTCCGGGATCCCTCACGAGAAGTTCACCGTCTAGCTCCCCGCACAGAAACCCGATCGGCTAGTTCATGTCCTCCAATCCGCTCTCCAGCGCGAAGTCCGTGCGTGCGGCGCTAGCCGCGCGCCTGGACGCGATGAAGAAGGACGCCGGGCTCACAGGGGATGAACTAGCCGCTCGTTGTGGATGGCACAAGTCAAAGTCATCTCGGATCTCGCGAGGCGTGACTCCACCATCGGACGCCGACATCCGCGCATGGTGTGCCGCCTGTGGCGTCGATGACCAGGCGGCAGACCTCATAGCCGCCTCGCGTTCCGCTGATTCCATGTACATACAGTGGCAGCAGATTCACCGTGACGGCATGCGGAAGATCCACGAAAAAACGGTTCCGCTATACCAGCGAACCCGACACTTCCGCGTCTACGCGTCCAATGTCGTACCGGGGATGCTGCAAACCGCCGAATACGCATCCGGCCTTTTGCGCTCCATCACGGACTTCCAGGGGACACCTGACGACGTCGACCAAGCCGTCCAGGCCAGGATCGAGCGATCGAGTGTCATCCGCAACGCAGGGCAGCGGTTCGCGATTCTGGTCGAGGAATCGGTCTTGTATTACCGAGTGGCCGACGATGCCGCGATGGCGGGCCAGCTCGGTCACCTCCTGTCGGTGATGGCACAGCCGAACGTATCCTTCGGAATCATCCCCTTCGGAGTGCGTCGTTCGGTTTGGCCACTTGAAGCGTTCTACGCCTTCGATGAAGACCTGGTCGCCGTGGAGACCTTGACGGCGGAAATCAACATCTCGACGCCGAGCGAAATCGGCACCTACCACAGGGCGTTCGCCGAGCTGGCGAAACTCGCCGATCGGGGTGCGGCAGCACGCGCGTGCATCACCAGGGCCGTCGACTCCCTCGGGTGAACCGGTGCAACCGAGTGCAACTTCGTGGACCGTGTCACTCATGGCTTCCTACTGTCGATCTGACGGCGCCTCATCGGTCAATGCCGGTTGGGGGCCGCCTCCCTTCAGCATCGAACAGGAAGGCAGTGCAGTGAGCGACCTGTACGAGATCGAGATCCCGGCCGGACTCGCCGCCTACAAGGCGTGTGGCGGGAACCAGGGCGGGGGTGACGACGGGGAGTCGTGCGTGACCCTGCGGGAGGTGCCGGGGGTGGCCGGCGGGTTGTGGGTGATGGGTGACACCAAGGCGCCGGGGCGGGAACTGCGCTTCACCACCGTGGAGTTGAGCTCCGCCGGTATCGACCCGGACCGCTTTACGACCTCCGCCTGACGTACCACCTCGCACCAGTGGGCCCCGTTCCCAACGCAACTGGGAGCGGGGTCCGCCGCACACCCAGGGTAGGGCACTCATGGATCACTGGAACAGGCCCGGCCTCCACTGGCACTGCTACGCGTGGGCGGGCGGCAGGCGGCCCGATGACGCCGAGCGGCGGCCGCCGGGACCGCAGAACGGCTTACGACCCGAATGGGCCAGCCCCGTACCGCCGTTGGAGGTCATGCACTGGCTCGCCAAGTCGGCGGCGCAGATCAGGCTCACCACCAACGACCCCGCCGAGGCGCTCGACTGGCTGGGCAAGCAGCTCGCCGACTCCCCCGCCTCAGAGGCAGACCTCCCCGCGTCCACCCGGCTGGATCACGCCCTGGCGTTCCTCGACACGTTCCCGCACGACGTGGTGTGGACGTACTGGACACCCGGCCAGCAGCTCCGGTCGGTCGCCGCCGTGGCGTGCCCCCGGACGTTCGGCCCCACGTCCGAAACGCCCCCGCCCTGCCCGCTTCGACGGCGCTGACCGGCGCCGCCCGGCTAACCGCCAGCCGCTCGGCGGGTCGTGACAGCGTGTCGAGTGGCGGAGCGCGATCCGCGACGAGAGGGTGACCGACGCAGGACCTCACCTGAAGGAGCGAGAATGCCCGAAGTCACCACTCCGTACGCGACCGGCACCCCGTGCTGGGTCGATCTGATGGCGCAGGACCAGCAGGCGGCACTGGACTTCTACCGCGACCTGTTCGGCTGGCAGGGGCAGGTCGGCCCGGCCGAGTTCGGCGGGTACGCGGTCTGTGAGCTGAACGGCAAGCCGTCCGCCGGGATCGGTCCGGCGATGGCGCCGGAGGGGATGCCCACCCCGCCGACCGTGTGGACCAGCTACCTGTCCACCACCGACGCCCAGGCCACCCAGGACGCGATCGTCGGCGCGGGCGGCACCCTGCTCGTCCCGGCGATGGACGTCGGCGAGCTCGGCAGGATGCTGATCGCCGCCGACCCGCAGGGCGCGGTGTTCGGCGTCTGGCAGCCAGGCGAGTTCTTCGGCGCCCGGGTCGTCAACGAGAGCGGCGCGCTGATCTGGAACGAGCTGCACACCAGCGACGTGCCCGGCGCCACCGCCTTCTACGGCGAGGCGTTCGGCATCGAGATCCAGCCGGCGCAGGGCGCCGAGCAGTACTGGGAGCTGCGGGTCGGTGGCCGGGCCGTCGGCGGGGTCTCGCTGCTCGCCAACGACCCGCCCGGCACGCCCGCGCACTGGCTGACGTACTTCGCGACGGACGACGTCGACTCCACCGTGGACGCCCTCGTCAAGCACGGCGGCACCGTCCTCGCCCCGCCGTTCGACATGGTGGCGGGCCGGATGTCGGTGGTGACCGACCCGCAGGGCGCGCCGTTCGCGGTGATCGCACCGAAACCGATGTAGGTGGACGGCACGGCCCACCGCGCACGGTGTCGCGGTGGGCCGTCTCCGTCCGACTCCCGTCCGTACAACTCCCGTCCGTACAACTCCCGCCCGTACGGGTCACTCCGGCGCGACGGCCGTCACCCCCGCCGTCACTCCCGCTGCGCGCGGCCGACGGCGCTGAGCACCGCCCGTACGCCTGCCGTGAGCACCGAGCCGTCCCGCCCGGCGCCCCACACCACCTGTCCGCCGACCCCGCCGACCCGGGCCTCGACGTAGGCGACAGCGTCGCTACCAGCACCAGCACCCGCCCCGACGGCGTGCTCGCTGAAGTGCAGGATGTCGACCCGCAGCGCGTCGGCCACCGCGTCGAGCGGCCCGGCGCCCTCGCCGCGCCGGCCGCCCACCTCCGCCCAGTCGTCGCCAGCCTGCCACGGCCAGTCCGGCGCCGCGTCCAGGTACTCCGCGCGGAAGAGCCCGTACAGTTCCTCCGCCGTCACCTCCCGCCCGCTGTCGTCGGTGGCCTCCTGCACGACCCGGGAGAACTCGATCTGGAGCCGCCTCGGCAGTTCCAGCCCGTGCCCGGTCTGGAGCAGGTAGGCGATGCCGCCCTTGCCGGACTGGCTGTTGACCCGGATGACCGCCTCGTAATCGCGGCCGAGGTCGGCCGGGTCGATCGGCAGGTACGGCACCGACCAGGGTGCCTCGCGCGCCGGGACGCCGGACTCGGCCGCCACCTTGGCGTGGTGGGCGAAGCCCTTCTTGATGGCGTCCTGGTGGGTGCCGGAGAAGGCGGTGTGCACCAGGTCCCCCGCGTAGGGGTGGCGCTCGTGCACGGGCAGCCGGTTGCAGTGCTCGACGGTGCGGCGGATCTCGTCGAGGTCGGAGAAGTCGAGCATCGGGTCGACGCCCTGGGTGTGCAGGTTGAGCGCCAGCGTCACCAGGTCGACGTTGCCCGTCCGCTCGCCGTTGCCGAACAGGCACCCCTCCACCCGCTGGGCGCCGGCCAGCACGGCCAGTTCGGCGCAGGCGACGCCCGTCCCCCGGTCGTTGTGCGGGTGGACGGAGAGGATCACCGACTCGCGGCGCTCCAGGTGCCGGTGCAGGTACTCGATCTGGTCGGCGTAGACGTTGGGGGTGGCGATCTCGACGGTGGCGGGCAGGTTGTGGACGACGGGCCGGTCGGGGCTGGCGTCCCACAGTTCGGTGAGGCCGTTGCAGACCTCCAGGACGTAGTCCGGTTCGGTCAGGTTGAACACCTCGGGCGAGAACTGGAAGCGCACCCCGGGCCGGCCGTCGGCCCGCCGTGCCAGGTGGGTGGCGGCCTCGGTGATCAGGGCCCGCAGTTCGTGCCGGTCGCGCCCGAGGACGACCTCGCGCCAGAGCGGGGCGGTGGCGGTGTAGAGGTGGACGACGACGCGGGGCAGGCCTTCGACGGCCTCGAAGGTACGGTCGATCAGGTCGGCGCGCGCCGCCGTGAAGACGACGATGGTGACGTCCTCGGGCACCGCGCCGGGCACGGTGGCCAGTTGCCGGACGAAGTCGAAGTCGGTGCGGCTGGCGGAGGGGTAGCCGACCTCGATCTCCTTGAAGCCCATGGCCAGGAGCAGGTCGAACATCCGCTGTTTGCGTGCCGGGTCCATGGGTTCGGCCAGTGCCTGGTTGCCGTCGCGCAGGTCGACGGGGACCCACAGCGGGGCGTGGCCGATCCGCCGGCCGGGCCAGCGCCGCATCAGTGCGGGGACGTGCACGCGCTCGTGGGCGGGCCGGTAGCGGTGGGAGGGCATGGCACCCGGGCGCTGCGGGTTCCAGGCGGGGGCGGTGACCGGGACGGGGCCGGCGGGGGTACGCAGGGTCGGGAATCGCATGATGAGTCCTTACGGAGGTACCGGTGGACCGGCAGGACGGCGCCCCGCAGCGGGGTGCCGGTCCGGTCACGCCCCGCTGCGGCCACCAAGAAGAAGGCCACCCAGAGGGAGACTCCACGGCTGCATGCCGGGTAGACTAACCACGAACCAAGTCCTCAGACAAGCTGACAGGTGAACGCGAATGTCCCCGCTCGGCCCCCTCCACCGCTCCCCCCTCGTCGACCAGGCCACCCGACGCCTGGAGGAGCAGATCACCGCCGGACACTGGCCGGTGGGCGGGAAGCTGCCGGGCGAGGTGACCCTGGCGAAGGAACTGGGCGTCGGGCGCTCGACCATCCGGGAGGCGCTGCGCGCGCTGGCCGGCGCCGGGATGGTGCAGAGCCGGCAGGGGTCGGGCGTGTTCGTGACGGCGGACCGGCCCGCCCTGGACTGGCCGACCCGGCTGCGCCGGGCCGAGCTGGCGCACGTCTACGAGGTGCGCACCATGGTCGAGGTGCAGGCGGCCCGGCTCGCGGCCGCGCGCCGCACGGAGGCGGACCTCACCGCCGTGGACGCGGCGCTGGCCACCCGGCTGGCGGCGGGCGGCGCGGACGACACGGCCTTCGTGGACGCCGACATCGCGCTGCACACCGCCGTGGTGGCGGCCGCGCACAATCCGGTGCTGGACGATCTGTTCGCCCAGTTCGCGCCCGTCCTGAGGGAGCACCTGGTGGCCCTGGTGGGGGTGCTGGGGCTGCGCAGCGGGGACCCGAACCACGGCTACGCGTCGCACGCGGACCTCGTCGGGGCGCTGCACCGGGGCGATCCCGAGGAGGCCGGGCGGGTGCTGGCGGCCGAGCTGGAGGCCACCCGGTCGCGCCTGCTGGCCGACTGAGCGGGGCGGGCCGGGAGGGCACCCGGGCCACCGACCGACCGGCCGGGCGGATATCCGGAGCGCGGGCACACAGTTTTCACACAGCGGCCACCCGGCCGCCCGCTCCGACGGCCGACGCCTCGTCAACCCGCTCCGAACTGGGATGCTTCGAGCACGTACGATCAACCGTCAGATGACATTGTGTCCGGAGCGTGTGTGACCACGGTCCAGGCGGCGAACGCACTTTCACTCCAATCACACGGTATGACTAGTATCGCCTCGTCAAGCCCGTCCCCGGACGGCCCGCCCCGCTCAGGCCGGCCGCCATCCCCAAGGAGACTGCTCTGCGCGCGCGTGCGAATCGGCGGCCCCCGACGCCGAAGGCCCCCCGCAGGCGTCCGCGCCTGTCACTGCGGACGGCGCTGCTCGTCCTCGCCGTCGTCCCCAGCATCGCCCTGGCCGCCCTGTGGGCGGTCACCAGCGGCGAGACCGTCTTCGCCTTCCAGCGCCAGGCCGCCCAGGGCCTGCTCGCCCAGAAGGCCGGCCAGCCGTCCAACATCGTCTACTACAGCCTCCAGGAAGAACGCCGACTCAGCGCCGAGGCGCTCGCCCGGCCCGGCGGCAACACCGACCAGCTGCGCCGCCAGCGCCAGCAGACCGACGACGCGGTCCGCCAGTTCCAGGTCCTCTCCGGCGAGACCGCCGACAGCGCCCCCGAAGAGGTCCGCACCGCCGTCACCGAGGCCCGCCAGGCGATGGGCAAGCTCGCCGAACAGCGCGCCGCCGTCGACCGCGGCTCGATCGACCAGCAGACCCTCTACACGTACTACACCGACCTGATCGCCGTCGACCTGCGGCTGTTCACCGCACTCAGCCACGTCGACACCGGCGAGGTCACCTGGATCTCCAAGACCCTGGTGAACGCCTTCTGGGCCAAGGAGATGCTCGCCCGCGAGGACGCCGTCCTCGCCCGCGGCTGGCCCACCGGGCGGCTCACCGTCACCGACTACCAGCAGGTCCAGCAGTCCGTCGGGGCGCAGGAGCACCTCTTCGCCGTCCAGGTCGTCCCGTACATCCCGGACGGCGAGTCCGCCGCCTGGCACGACCTGATGAACAGCCCCGCCTGGCAGGCCAAGGCCGCCGTCGAGCAGTCGCTCACCAAGCCCACCGCCGCCGAGGCCAACGGCACCGTCAGACTCCCCGCCGCCCAGGACCAGTGGCGCCAGGCCCTCGACCAGCTCAACCCGCAGCTGGTCAAGGTCATCGAGACCCGCACCAGCGGCATCGTCGACGTCGGCAAGGGCACCATCCTCTCCCTCCTCACCACGGTCGTGCTGACCACCGTCGTCGGCCTGATCACCGTCGTCGCGGTGATCATCGCCTCCTGGCGGCTCAGCCGCTCGCTGCGCCGGCGCATCAAGGAGCTCCAGACCCAGGCCGAGGAGATGGAGCGCACCCTCCCCGAGGTCGTCGAACGCCTCGGCCGCGGCGAGCAGGTCGACGTCGAGGCCGACTCCCGCACCATCACCGCCGGCCCGCACGGCAACGGCACCGACGAGCTCGCCCGCCTCGGCCAGGCCCTCAACCTGGCCCGCGCCTCCGCCGTCGAGGCCGCCGTCAAGCAGGCCGAACAGCACCGCGGCTTCGAGCGGCTGCTCCAGCGCATCGCCCGCCGCACCCAGTTGCTGATCGGCCGCCAGCTGCGCAAGCTCGACGAGCTGGAGCGCAAGCACGAGGACCCGGAGGTCCTGGAGGGCCTGTTCGACCTCGACCACCTCACCGCCCGCCTGCGCCGCTACGAGGAGAACCTCGTCATCATGGCCGGCGGCCAGCCGCAGCGGCGCTGGCGCAAGCCCGTCCCGCTGCTGGACGTGCTGCGCGCCGCGCAGGGCGAGGTGCAGGACTACCGCCGGATCATGATCGACGTCGAGGGCCACCCGTGGCTGTCCGAGCGGGCCGTCGGCCCGGTCGCGCACGTGCTCGCCGAGCTGATGGAGAACGCCACCACCTTCTCCAAGCCGCCCACCCCGGTCGAGGTCCGGGCCGCCATGGTCGGCCGCGGACTCGCCGTCGAGATCGAGGACCGCGGCCTCGGCATGGACCCCGAGCAGTACGACGCCGCCAACGAACTGATGAGCCGCCCGCCCCGCACCGACGTGCTCGCCCGGGCTGACGACGTCCGCCTCGGCTTCTACGTCATCGCCCGGCTGGCCGCGCACCACGGACTCAAGATCGAGTTCCGGCCGTCGGCCTTCGGCGGCACCCGGGTCGTCGTGCTCGTCCCCGACGAGCTCGTCATCGACGGCGACGCCGGACTGCCCGACGACGCCCCCGTCGAACCGATCCCGCTCGTGCGGCGCTCCCGCAAGGCGCTGCTCACCGCCTCCAACGAGGCCCCGGCGCCGGCGCCGGCGGGGCCGCCGGTCGCGCCCGTGGACTCCTTCCCGCCGGGAGAGTCCTTCGCGCCGGGAGAGTCCTTCGCGCCGGCGGAGCCCCTCCCGCCCGTGGAGACCTTCGCCGCGGCCGACTCCTTCCCACCGGTGGAGTCCTTCCCGCCGGTCGAGGCCTTCGGGCAGGTCCAGCACGTGGAGCAGCCCGGGTACGCCGAACCGCTCGGGTACGTCGAACCGGTCGGGCACGTCGAACCGCTCGGGCAGACCCAGCAGCTCCCGCAGACCGAGCAGTTCCCGCACGACCCGCTGACCGCCCCCGTCCAGGCCTTCGGCCACGTCGAGTACGTCCAGCCCGAGGCCGCGCCCGCCGCCGAGCCCGCGCCGTTCCCCACCCCGTACGCCGCCCCGTACGCCGAGCAACCGATCGAGCACAGCTCCCCGGCCCCCGACGCCCCGGCCGACCAGCGGCCCTCGCACGACGTGCCCGCCTACCCGGACATCGCCTACGCCCGGGTCACCGACGCCGAGGCCCCCTACGCCGACGAGCAGTACCGCCCGGCCGACCACTACCGGCTGGCCGAACGGCGTCAGCGCCGCGAGTACGCCTCCGCGGTGCCGCTCAGCCCCACCGAGACCGAGCAGCCCCCGCTGCCCCAGCGCGTCCGGCAGGCCAGCCTGGCCGCCGAACTGCGCGTCCCGCCGGCGCCCCGCCCGCAGTGGGCCGAGCCCGCCGCCGGGCCCCGCGCCGAATCCGCCGCCCAGGGCACCGAGCCCGCCGGCGGCCCCTTCCAGCGCCCGGCGAAGCGCTCCGGTGCGACGATCGGCGCCTTCCAGCGCCAGTCCCGTGCCGCCCGAGCCCAGGACAGCGGCGAACACCCGCTGCCCGGGGCCGTGACCCCACCGGCTCCCCCCACCGCCCCCGCCGGCTCCCCGACGCCCGCGTCCGGCCCCTCCCCCTGGGCCCTGCCGGCCGCGGACCCCCGAACCACACGAACGGATGACCAGTCATGAACCGAACGATCGCCACCCACCAGGACCTGGACTGGCTGCTGGACGGACTCGTCGACTCGGTGCCCGGGACCAGGAACGCCGTCCTGCTCTCCGACGACGGCCTGGTCGTCAGCCACTCCCGCACCATCGAACGGGCCGACGCCGAGCGCCTCGCCGCCGTCGCCACCGGCCAGCAGAGCCTCGCCCGCGGCGTCGGCCAGCTCTTCGACGGCGGGGCCGTCCACCAGGTGATCGTCGAACTCGCCGAGTGCTGGCTGTTCATCATCGCCGCCGCCCAGGGCACCCACCTGGCCGTCGTCGCCTCCCAGGAGGTCGACGCCGAGGTCATGTCGGTCGCCATGCACACCCTGGTGCAGCAGGTCGGCCAGAAGATGACCACCCCGGTGCGGGCCGAGGCCGGCGCCGCCTCCCCCGCCGGCTTCGACGCCTTCGCCGCCCGGAACCGGAGCTGACACCGGTGGGCCCGTACGGAAACGGGAGCGGTAGCGGGAACGGGAACGGGAACGGGAACGGGCAGCGCGGCGGGGTCCCGCACTGGAGCGAACTGCCGGACGAGGACGCCGAGGACGAGTCGGGCGCCATGGTGCGCCCGTACACCATCACCCGCGGCCGCACCGCCCCCGAGCGCGACGACCTCACCCTGATCACCGTGCTCACCACCGTCGAGGACGAGGCCGACCGGGCCCTGGCGCGGGGCAGCCGCGCCGGTGCCCGCGGCCTCCAGCCCGAGCACCGGATGATCCTCGACCACTGCCGGCGGCCCGCCGCCGTCGCCGAGGTGTCGGCCGGCCTGGACCTCCCGGTCTCGGTCACCAAGATCCTGCTGGGCGACCTGGTCGCCCAGGGCCTGCTGCGGGCCCGGGCACCGCTCTCGGTGGCCCGGGCCGCCGGAGGCGTGGACCTCGGCCTGCTCACGGCCGTTCGCGAAGGACTCCGGAGACTCTGAACCATGGCAACACCCCACCCCAGCAGTGCCGCCGACGCCGGCGTCGCCACCGCGCCGGCCGCCGTCAAGATCCTCATCGCGGGCGGCTTCGGCGTCGGCAAGACCACCCTCGTCGGCTCCGTCAGCGAGGTCACCCCGCTGCGCACCGAGGAGTACCTGACCCGGGCCAGCGTCGGCGTGGACGACCTGTCCGGCGTCGACCAGAAGGACACCACCACCGTCGCCCTCGACTTCGGCCGGATCACCGTCAGCCCGGACCTCGTCGTCTACCTGTTCGGCACCCCCGGGCAGGAACGCTTCTGGTTCATGTGGAACGACCTCGTCAACGGCGCCCTCGGCGGCATCGTCATCGCCGACACCCGCCGGCTCGACACCAGCTTCGCCTCCATCGACTTCTTCGAGAGCCGGGGCATCCCCTTCGTCGTCGCCATCAACTGCTTCCACAGCCACAACACCCGCACCCCCGACGAGATCCGGGCCGCCCTCGACCTGGACCCGCAGGTGCCGATGCTCCTCGGCGACGTCCGCGAACGCGCCTTCGGACGCGACCTGCTGCTCGCCCTGGTCGACCACCTGATGGACCTCTCCGCCGCCCCCGTCGGCTGAACGTCGGCTGAACCACCTCCCTTCCCCAGGAGCCACCCCATGACCTCACCCCTGCGCGTCCTCGTCCACGGCGGCGGCATCGGCGGGCTCACCCTCGCCACCGCCCTCGCCAAGCGCGGCCACCACGTCGACGTCGCCGAACTGCGCGACCAGCTGGAAGCCCTCGGCGTCGGCATCATCCAGCCCTCCAACGCCCTCCACGTGATGCGCGAGATCGGCGTCCTCGACGACTGCCTCGCCGCCGGCTTCGAATGGGAGGTGCTGACCATCTGCGACCCGACCGGCGCCACCCTCGCCAAGATCCCGCAGCCCCGGATGGGCGACGCCCCCTCCAACAACGGCATCCCCCGCCCCGCCCTCGCCCAGGTGCTCGCCACCGCCGCCACCCGGGCCGGCGCCACCCTGCGCTTCGGCACCACCATCGCCGACCTCGTCGAAGACGCCGACGGCATCGACGCCACCCTCACCGACGGGCACCGCGGCCGCTACGACCTCGTCGTCGGCTTCGACGGCATCGGCTCCCCGCTGCGCAAGCGCCTCTACGGGGAGAAGTACGCGCCCGAGTACACCGGCTTCGCCAACTGGCGCGTCACCCTGCCGCGTTCGCCCGAGGTCCAGGGCGTGGTGATGTCCACCGGCAACCTCAAGGCCAAGGCGCTGCTCACCCCGATCAGCGACGACCTCATGTACCTGGGCTCGGTGTTCGCCGAGGCCGAGGACTTCCGGCCCGACCCCGGGCACGCCCACGAGCAGCTCGCCGAACGCCTGGCCGGCTTCGGCGGCCCGATCGCCGAGGCCCTCACCCAGGTCACCGACCCGTCCGCCGTGGTCTACTCCCGGATCTCCCAGGTCAGCGTCGAGGAGCCCTGGCACGTCGGCCGGATCGCGCTCGCCGGCGACGCCGCCCACGCCTCCACCCCGCACCTCGCCCAGGGCGCCGCGATGGCCGTCGAGGACGCCCTCGTCCTCGCCCAGAGCCTGGACACCGCCGAGACCGTGCTCGCCGCGCTCGCCACCTGGGAGGAGCGCCGCCGACCCCGCGCCATGTGGGTCCAGGCGCTCTCCCGGGCCATCCTCAAGCAGGAGACCGGCACACCCACCACCCCGGAGGAGGACGAACTCCTCAAGGTCGGCATCCCCGGCGCCGCCCACGTCCTCGTCCAGCCGTACTAAAGCCCCTGTCCGGCCTGCTGCACAGCCCCGTGCAGCAGGCCGGCGGCCGGGTCACGCGCCGGCTCACGCGTCGGCTCACGCGCCGGCGAGCTCGTGCCGCCGCTGCCACACCGCCGCCGAGACCCGGGCCAGCAGCCGGGCCGCCGGGTCCGTACGGTCCTCACCCGAGGCCAGCGGGCCGGTGTAGCAGACCGCGATCAGGTAGGACGGGCAGTCCTGCGGGTGGACCAGGCCCACGCTGTGCCGGGCGCCCGGCACCCAGCCGTTCTTGAAGGCGATCCGGGTGTCCGGCGGCAGGCCCGCCGCCAGATCCACCCGGAACGCGTTGCGCTCCAGCAGCGCCAGCAACTCCGGCTCCCCGCCCAGGGAGTGCAGCAGCCGCACCAAGTCCCGCGCGCTCACCAGGTTGTGCACCCCGGCGTCGCGCGCCGCGTAGTCCTCGATCCCGCGCGGGCTCGCGCTGCGCGTCGCCCCGGCCCGCCGCCACGCCTCGGCCACCGCCGCCCGGTCAACCCGGGCCAGGCACAGGTTGGTGGCCAGGTTGGAGGAGTGCGTGATCATCCGCTCGGCGAGCAGCCGCAGCGGCACATGCGTGCCCAGCAGCTCCCACGGCAGCGGATCGCTGTCCCAGTCGGGATCGTTGCCGAACTCCCCGCCCACCACTGACTCGAACCGGTTCACCACCGGCACCTCGGCATCGAGATCCACCCCGCCCCGGGCGAGCGCCGCCAACACCGCGACCTTCATCGTGCTCGCCGCATCATGCAGTTCGTCCGGCGCCCGCACGAACACCGGCTCCGCCTCGCCCGCCCAGGGGGCCACCACCACAGACAGCATGGAGGAAGAGTAGGGGAGATCGCGTCAGATTCCCGTGGCCGACGCAGACTTCGCGGACGCCTCCACGCACACCGAGCCGTTCCACTCCACCCCCCCACCCCATTTCACCCCCCACCGGCCCCATAACGCTGCGGGGGGTTGGGGGGGGGGGGGCGTGCCCGGTCGGGCCCGGCCCCCCACCCCCCGCGGCCGCGCCCCCGCGGCGCCGGCGGCGGCGCCGGCGGTCGCACTCTGGGAGCCACACGCC
>NZ_JBHWIJ010000025.1:42340-42739 GCF_042732255.1 Kitasatospora sp. NPDC059803
GCACCACCCCCCCCCCCCCCCCCCCGCCGGCGTGGCGGGCGTGCTCGCCCCCCCCCACCCCCCCCCCACTCCTCCCACCCGTGCGCGACTCAGCTCCTGCGGCGGCGACGATGCCGCTCGTGGAACAGGATCAGGACACCGCCGACCAGGAGCAGCCCGATGCCGCCGGCGGCGAGGAACTGGATGCCGCCGCCGGCCCCGGTGGAGGCGAGCACACCCCCGGTACCACCCGAGGGCCCGGCACTCGGAGCCAGGCTCAGGCTCGGGCTCGCCGAGTCGCTCGGGGAGGCCGAGCCGCTCGGGGCGCCCGGGGGCCTAGGCGTACCCGGGGGGGTCGGCGCCACGTTGGCGGTGGGGGTGGCCGAATTGGGGGGGGGGGGACACCGGGTGCAGGACGGG
>NZ_JBHWIJ010000025.1:42749-47222 GCF_042732255.1 Kitasatospora sp. NPDC059803
GGGGGCGCCCCCCCCCCCCGCCCACCCCCCGCGGGCCGCGCCCGCGCGCCCCGGGCTGTGGCGGGGGCCGCGCGGCCGGGGGGGGCGCCCCCCCCCCGCTCGGGGCGCCCGTGGCAGTCGGCGTACCCGTGGCGGTCGGCGCACCTGTGGCGGTCGGAGAGGCCGACTGGCTCGGGCGCGAACTCGGGCTCAGGCTCGGGCTCGTCGAGTCGCTCGGGGTCGCGGTGGGCGACGGCGAGGAGGCGGCCGCGGTCCAACTCGCCTTCGCGTTGGTGGTGGTGCCGAACGTGGTGTCGGAAGGCAGGAGGATCAGGGGCTGGCTGTCCGGACTGACCAGCGACAGGCCCCCTCGAACTGGCACCACCGTCGCCGCACTGACGGTCGCGCTGCCCGACTTCGCACCCGCCGGGGCCTTCACGAAGAGCGAGTCACCGTTCTTGACCAGGCCGATCAACATGCCGCCGCCGTCCGAGAGGACGTTTCCCGCCCGGTCGGTCAGCACCACACCGGCCGCGACCGCCACCGGGTCGAGGAGCGCGGTGACCCGATAGCCGGTGGTGGTGATCCTGATCGGGCCGAGCACCGACCCGGCCTTCCCGGTCACCGTGTTGGGGGAGAGGGACAGCGCGACGGCCGGTTCCTCGACATCAACGGCATGCGACACGAGGTAGTCGACGAGCCTGTCGGGGGCGGGGCTGTTCAGGACCCCCTTGACGCGGTTGGTGATGCGCCAGATGGCGGCCTGGGTCGCAGTGGCCGCCTGCGCCGCTGTGAGCTTGCCCTGGGCCAGCTTCTTGAGCTTGCCGAGGGGGACTGCCGGGTACCCGTGCTGCAGGATCCAGTTGACCTTCCCCGCGTCGGCATTTCCCTTCAACGTCGGCACGCCGGACCACCTGTCCACGTCGTAGGCCGAGCCGGGCTTCATCGTGCTCCGGGCGTCGAGGGAGTAGGCGAGATAGCTGGAGTGATCAGCGGTCGTCACCTCGATCAGACCGCCCTCGGCCCCATCGTCCTTGCTGTCGCCGAAGGAGACGAATCCGCCGCCCGCCGCGATCCTGCTGTTCACCACGACCGTCGCGAAAACACCGGGGCCAGCTCCGTCGGCGCCACCGTCCGCCGCGCCGGCCCCCGTGGGCGCGAGCCCGCCGACCGCCAGCACTCCGGTCGCGAGCGCGACGGCTGCCGCGCGGATTGCGCATTTCCACTTCACTGCTGGTTCTTCTCCTGTGTGAGCTCCGGGACCCGCTGGTCCCGGCCTGGACCGCGTCAATGCTTGTGTCCGCCTTCGCCCTTCGCGGCGCGGCCGCCGAGGTAGGGGTGGCCGCTCTATGGCCCCATAGACCCGGCCTATGGCCCACCGATCCGGATCCCGGAACCGGGGCGCGGGACCGGAGAGCCGGGCCGCCGGAGTCCCCCTCCCGCTCCGGCGGCCCAGCGTCCTGCACCCGACAGCCGCAACTGCGGTGTCCCCCGTCGGGCTTGTCCCTGCGGACACGAACGAACCTACCGGTGACCGGGCCGGCCCGGGGCCCGATCCCGGCGGCACTGCCTGCACGCCTCGGATGCAACTTCCTGCGGGCCCCGAGACGTTGGTCCCGTCCGTTCGGGGCGAAGGTCCCTGGGGAGCCCCCGGCGACTGTTAGACGATCACTGTCCTGCGGCGGCCCGATCCGGGCCGCCGTCTTCGCTTCGACATCCCCGAGGGCATCCGCGTGGAAGGCAACGCACTGGCGGTACTGGGCGTGAACGCCCAGGAGGAGTCGGTCTACCGGCTGCTCCTGCGCTCGCCCGACATCGGACTGACCCCGATCGCCCTCGGCTGCGGGCTCGACCGCGACACCGCCGGGGCGGCCGTCACCCGACTCCGGGAGCTGGGCCTGGCGATCGCCACGGGCGACCGCCACGCCTTCAGCGGCGTCGACCCGAAAGCCGCCGTCGAACGGCTGTCCCGGCGTCGGCTCGACGGGCTCCAGGACGAGATCCGGCAGGTCGTCTCCGCGCGCCATCTGGTGGACGGCCTGCTGGAGGACCAGCGGGCGGGGCTGCGGGGGCCGGTCGGCGACCTCCAGTACATCGATGGCATCGACCAAGTGATCGCCTGCGTCGACGAGTTGTCGTTCTTCGCCCGCGAGGAACGACTGACCACCCACCCGGGGCCGATCATCTCCGCCGCACTCGACTCCGTCCGCACCTCCGACCTGAAGTACCTGCGACGGGGCCTGCGGATGCGGACCATCCTGCACTCCAGCGCGCTCGACTGCCGCCGGATCAACCGTTTCGCGACCGAACTCACCGAACAGGGCGCCCAGGTGCGCGGCACGGCCGACCCGCTCGAACGGATGGTGATCTTCGACCGACGGACCGCCCTGGTCGCGACCGACCCGCACGACATCACCCGGGGCGCCCTGGTCATCCGCCAACCCGGCCTGCTGTCGCACCTGCTGGCCCTGTTCGAGCGCCGCTGGTCGCAGTCCTGCGGCGTCGGGGAGGGGCTGCCGAGCGAGATCGAGCGGGCGGTCCTGCGGACCATGGCCGGCGTCGACAAGGACGAGGCCGGGGCACGCGCCCTGGACATGTCGCTGCGCACCTACCGCGGCCACGTCGCGGCGCTGATGCGCCGGCTCGGTGCGCCGAACCGGTTCCAGGCCGCGCTGGCGGCCCGCGACCGGAACTGGATCTGACCGGCGGGCGGGGAAGGGCCAGGTGCCTCCGTCCCGTTCAGGGACGTCGGCCCGTCCGGGAAGGCCGGAAGGCCGGAAGGCCCGCGAGGCCTACTTGGCGCAGGTGCGGTCCCTGCCCGGGAGGCGGCCGGTGGCCAGGTAGGTGTTCACCGAGTCGTCGACGCAGGCGTTGCCGTAGACGCCGAAGCCGGTGTGCTGGAAGGCGCCGTCGAGGGTGACCAGCCGGGAGCTGGGCAGCATGCCGTGCAGGGCGACGCTGCCCCGGTACGGGGTGCGCGGGTCGCCGCTGGCGGCCACGAGCAGGGCCGCGGTGTCGCGCCGGACCTGGGTCGGCTCCTCGCGCGGCGCGTCCCAGAACGCGCACGGGGTGATGTTCTCGGTCATCGGGCTGAACAGCGGGTGGGCGGCCCGGCCGCGCTCGATGTCGCGCCAGTACTGCTCGGGGTCGCGCGGGGCGGCCACGTCCCCGCACAGGATGGCGGTCTGCACGCTGCCGGTGGCCGAACCCGCGCTGGTGAACGCCTCCCGCAGGAAGGCCGCGAAGCCGGGCGACACCCGGGTGGGCTGCCCGTCGGCGGCCTTGGCCAGGACGGACAACTGCTCGGCGAGGCCCGCCCGCGCCGGGTCGAGGTCGCTCGCGAGCCCGGCGAACAGCAGGGAAGGCACCTGGCTGCCGTCGAGCCGGAAGTCGTCGGGGGCGGTGCCGACGGTGAGCGGCTCCCGCTCGACCACCGCGACGACGCGGTCGATCGTGGCGCGCACCTGCGCGCGGGTGTCGCCGAGGCCGTAGTCGGCGTGGTGTACGGCCGCCCAGTCGGCCCAACTGTCGAGCGCCCGCTCGTGCTCGGTCTCGGCGCCCCGCATCAGCCGGGGGTTGTAGCTGCGCGGGTCGATCGCCCCGTCGAGGACCACCCGGTCGTAGCGGCCGGGGAACAGCTGGGTGTAGGCCGTGCCCAGGTAGGTGCCGTACGAGTAGCCGAGGTAGGAGATCCTCCGCTCGCCGAGCACGGCCCGGACGACGTCCAGGTCGCGGGCCGTGTTGCGGGTCGTGACGAACGGCAGCACCGAGGCGTTGGTGGCCCGGCACCGGTCGGCCACGCTCTTGGCCCGCGCCGTCTGGAGGTCGAAGCCCGCCCGGTCGGGGCCGGCCGAGAACAGGACGGGGCCGGTGGACAGGCCGCAGTCCAGCGGGGTGCTGCGGCCGACGAAGCGCGGGTCCATGCCGATCACGTCGTAGCGGGCGCCGGTCTCCTTCATCGCCCCGCGCACCAGGACGGAGTTGGCGAGGCCCGGCCCGCCGGGGCCGCCGAAGTTGAGCAGGAGGGAGCCGATCCGGTGCCGGGTGTCGGTGGCCTTGAGCCGGGAGATCGCGACGGTGACGGTCCGCCCCCGGGGGTCGCTGTAGTCGAGCGGCACGGTCACGTCCGCGCAGCGCGCGCCCGCGCTCTCCAGGCCGCGGCCGACCTCGTCGTCGGGGCCCAGGACGCAGCTGCGCCAGTCGAGGCGCTGGTGGTGGTAGCGGTCGAGTCCGGCTGCGGCGCTCGCGGGGCCGTCGTCGCGCTCGGCGGCGGCGGCCGTGGCGGCGGGCGCCGTGGCGAGGCAGGCGGTCAGGGCGAGGCCCGCGGCCGCGACGCGGCGCAGGGCCTTGGGGGTGGTCATGCGGTCTCCTGGCGGTGATGGGTGCGGATTGGGGGGGCATTAGGGGTCGCGCCCAGAGACCGGGCGCGCGAACACCCCCCCCCCCCCCCCCAGCAAAACCCGCGCCCCCACACACGCGCGCTCACAAAATAAC
>NZ_JBHWIJ010000025.1:47232-48709 GCF_042732255.1 Kitasatospora sp. NPDC059803
GCGGGCTGTGGGCAAAAAATTGGGGGGGCGGTATACTGTTTCCTGCCCGCCGCCGGGGTGGTGGCCCCCAGGGATGTCGGTCTGGCCGACTTCCTGCGCGTCAGCCTTCCAGCGCACCCGGCACCGGATCATCGCCCTGGGACACGAACTGCCGGTACGTCAGAAGTACGTCAGGAGCAGTGGCCCCGCTGCCCGGCGTACCGCCCGAGCAGTAACCGGACCCCGAGCCCGGGGCGCGCCCGGGTCAGCTGCTCGGGCGCGGGGACGGCAGGGCCGCGGAGCCCGCCGCCAGGGGCCATTCGCGGTGGAACGGGGGCAGCGGGTACGTGCCCTCGATGACCGGGGTGCCGAAGACCTTCAGGTGGGCGAGCAGCGAGCCGGTCAGGTCGACGCCGCCGACCAGCGACCAACTCCCTTGGGCCTGCGGCGGGTTGCCGGAGGAGTCGGCGGTCAGTGAGCCCTCGGCCTGGGCCCGCAGGTAGGGGGCCACGGTGGTCTGGACGCCGACGGTGTCGTAGAGGCCGACGGAGACCTCGGCGCCGAGCGCGGCCCGCACGCCGGCCTTGCCGGTGAGGCGCACCCGGACCGGGGAGACCTTGGTGTCGGCGTCGGTGGTCGGGGTCCAGCCCTTGCCGCCGGTGTAGTCGGCGCGGACGGCCCAGGTGCCGGTGGCCTCCTGTTCGGCCTCCAGGTGGACCTGGCCGTCGGCGCTGACCTCCAGGTAGCAGGTGAGCTTCAGGTTGACCACGACGGGCAGTCCGGCGACGGTGAGCACCGGGCTGGCCTGCAACGTGGCGAAGGGCAGCCGGACGGGCGCGGCGCCCGTGCTGCGCGCGACGTCGCCGGTGACCTTCCACTGGGCGTGGGCGCCGAGGTCGAAGCCGATGGAGGCCGTGCGCGGGCTGCCGGCGGCGGCGCCGTGGTAGGCGAAGTGGACGGCCGGGTGCAGCTGGAGGGAGCCGGAGGCGTCCACGCTCGCGCCGTCGGGCAGCGGGACGGGGGCCTTGACGTCGACCTCCAGGGTGCCGGAGGCATCGGCCTTCACGCCGCCGCCGTCCGCACCGACGACGGCCTTGAGGTCCTTGACCAGCGGGGTGACGGTGATGCCGTGCGGGTCGACGGGCACCCGGCCGTCGGCCTCGGTGCCGCCGAGGAGTTCGGCGAGGGTGGCGGGGCGGGTGGTCAGGTTGAGGCTGGCGCCCGCGCCGGGGCGGACGCCGGTGACGGCGACCAGCGCACCCTGGGGCGCGGCGGCGGTGGGCGGGCTGGCGATGAGCTGCCCGGGCTGGACGGCGGGGGCGGGGGGCGGTGTCGCGCCGGCGGTCGCGGTGGGCCCGGCGGCCGGTGGCGCCGAGAGGACGGCCGTGCCGCCCGCCGGGTCGTACGCGGTGAGCTGGAGGTTCTGCCCGGCGGGGGTGGCCGCGCCGCCGTCCTTGGCGGGGGCGGCGACGGCGGCCTGCCGGACGCCGGCCGGGGC
>NZ_JBHWIJ010000026.1:0-6791 GCF_042732255.1 Kitasatospora sp. NPDC059803
TGTTGTCGGGGGTATTTTTTCATTCTTTTATACTCGAATTCGGGCTTATTCTTTTCCGCCGGGGGGCGCCGGGTAATTTTGCCGCGCAGTATTTACACGACGAGGGGGGCGGTCCGGTGGAACCGCCCCCGCGGCCAAATCTCTTAGTACTGCTCGGTCTCGGCGTAACCCGCGTCGTCCAGGTCGTCGGCGCCGAAGGCGTCGGCGGCGGCGGTCGGGTCGAACCCGGGCGGGCTGTCCTTGAGGGCCAGGCCCATGCCGGCCAGCTTCGCCTTGACCTCGTCGATCGACTTCGCACCGAAGTTGCGGATGTCGAGCAGGTCGGCCTCGGAGCGGGCGACGAGCTCACCCACGGTGTGGATGCCCTCGCGCTTGAGGCAGTTGTAGGAGCGGACGGTGAGTTCCAGCTCCTCGATCGGCAGCGCCAGGTCGGCGGCCAGGGCGGCGTCCGTCGGGGACGGGCCCATGTCGATGCCCTCGGCGTCGATGTTCAGCTCGCGGGCGAGACCGAACAGCTCCACCAGGGTCTTGCCGGCCGAGGCCATGGCGTCACGCGGACGCATGGCGGGCTTGGTCTCGACGTCGACGATCAGCTTGTCGAAGTCGGTCCGCTGCTCGACACGGGTGGCCTCGACCTTGTAGGTGACCTTCAGCACGGGGCTGTAGATCGAGTCGACCGGGATGCGGCCGATCTCCTGGCCGGAGGCCTTGTTCTGGACGGCGGAGACGTAGCCGCGACCGCGCTCGACGGTCAGCTCCATCTCCAGCTTGCCCTTGCCGTTCAGCGTGGCGAGGACCAGCTCCGGGTTGTGCACCTCGACACCCGCCGGCGGGGCGATGTCGGCGGCGGTGACGACACCCGGGCCCTGCTTGCGCAGGTACATCACGACCGGCTCGTCGTGCTCCGAGGAGACGACCAGCTGCTTGATGTTGAGGATGAGGTCGGTCACGTCCTCCTTGACGCCCGGCACGGTGGTGAACTCGTGCAGGACGCCGTCGACGCGGATGCTGGTGACAGCGGCACCCGGGATCGACGACAGGAGCGTGCGGCGCAGGGAGTTGCCGAGGGTGTAGCCGAAGCCCGGCTCCAGCGGCTCGATCACGAACCGCGAGCGGAACTCGTCGACGACCTCTTCGGTCAGCGAGGGGCGCTGAGCGATAAGCATGGGGGGTATTCCTCCAGTTGTCTTCGGCACCCACTATTTGATGCCGACAGGACCAAGCGTACGGGGTCCCGCGAACAGCGACGAATCACCGCGTGGGACCCCGTACGAAGGTTCAAAGCAGGTACTGCGAGCCCGAAGGCGCTGCGTCAGACGCGGCGGCGCTTCGGCGGACGGCAGCCGTTGTGCGGGGTGGGGGTGACGTCCTGGATCGAGCCGACCTCCAGGCCGGTGGCCTGGAGCGAGCGGATCGCGGTCTCGCGGCCGGAGCCCGGACCCTTGACGAAGACGTCAACCTTGCGCATGCCGTGCTCCTGCGCGCGACGGGCAGCGGCCTCGGCGGCCATCTGCGCGGCGAACGGGGTGGACTTGCGCGAGCCCTTGAAGCCGACGTGACCGGCGGAGGCCCAGGAGATCACGTTGCCCGCGGGGTCGGTGATCGAAACGATGGTGTTGTTGAACGTGCTCTTGATGTGCGCGTGGCCGTGAGCGACGTTCTTCTTTTCCTTGCGGCGGATCTTCTTCGCGCCGGCAGCCTGACGACCCTTGGGGGGCATAAGTCTGTTCTCCTACTGAGGTGGTCGGTCCGCTGACCCGCGGGCCGGAGGGATGTCCGGTTACGGGACGGACTACTTCTTGCCCGGCTTCTTCTTGCCGGCGATCGCGCGACGCGGGCCCTTGCGGGTACGCGCGTTGGTGTGGGTGCGCTGACCGCGGACCGGCAGGCCGCGGCGGTGACGCAGACCCTCGTAGCAGCCGATCTCGACCTTGCGGCGGATGTCGGCGGCCACCTCACGGCGGAGGTCACCCTCGACCGTGTAGTTGGCGTCGATGTACTGGCCCAGCTTCACGAGGTCTTCCTCGGAGATGTCGCGAACGCGGACATCCGGGTTGACACCGGTCTCGACCAGGGTCTGCTGGGCGCGGGTACGGCCGATGCCGTACACGTAGGTAAGGGCGATCTCGATCCGCTTCTCACGGGGGAGATCAACGCCGGCGAGGCGTGCCATTCAAGGCTCCTGTGCTTTTTCAGAGGTCTTGCGTGCTACCTACTCCTTCGCCTCTCGACGATGGAGCCCCGGCCTCTGACCGGGGGTGGCAGTCCGTCCCTTCGTGGGGACGGATCGGGTAGCCCGCTTATGACGTTTTCGCGTCGCGCGAAGTACTACGAGAAATGCTGGGGAGAGATCAGCCCTGGCGCTGCTTGTGGCGCAGGTTGTCGCAGATCACCATGACCCGGCCGTGGCGGCGGATCACCTTGCACTTGTCGCAGATCTTCTTGACGCTCGGCTTGACCTTCATGTTCAGGTTCTCCGGGTCTAGATCTGACGTTCTTACTTGTAGCGGTAGACGATCCGCCCGCGCGTGAGGTCGTAGGGGCTGAGCTCCACGACGACCCGGTCGTCCGGCAGGATGCGGATGTAGTGCATGCGCATCTTGCCACTGATGTGCGCGAGGACCTTGTGACCGTTCTGCAGCTCGACCCTGAACATCGCGTTCGGAAGAGACTCGATCACGGTGCCCTCGATCTCAATGGCGCCTTGCTTCTTAGCCATGAACTGCGAGATCCACCTTCCGGGACCGGCTACCGTATGCGGCACGCTCGTGCGAACCTGGGTTCACCCCGCCCCCGAAGGGAAGAGGGCGTGCTGAAGCACGCTACGAGTGAGCCGACGGTCCATCCTACGCCAGCGCGTCCGGTGGGCCAAAACGAGATCCCCCGAAGGCGGCCACCGTGACGTTCCGGCTGGTCCCGGCGGGTCAGAACCCGGCGGTGACCTTCAGCGGCTCGACGTGGGCGGTGCAGGCCGCGCAGCGGCGGGCGGCCTCGGGGATCTCGGTCAGGCACTCGGGGCAGGGCCGCTTGGGGGTCTTCGCCTTCTTCGGCAGGTATCGCGCGGTCGCCTTGGTGACCGGCAGCACGACGCAGAAGTACAGCACCGCCGCGGTCATCACGAAGGCGATCAGCACGTTGAGGAACTGGCCGTACGGGAAGGTGACCCCGGCCACCGTCGCCTTGTACGAGCTGAAGTCGCCGGCCGCGCCGACCCCGACGCCGACCAGCGGGGTGAGGAAGGCCGACACGAAGCCGGTCACCACGCCGGTGAACGCGGCGCCGATGACGACACCGACCGCCATGTCGACCACGTTGCCGCGCATCATGAAGTCGCGGAATCCCTTGAGCACTGCACTCTCCCGATCGATCGAAGCTGCTGAAGCCGCTACTGAAGCCACTGCCAGCCGATAAAAATAGGACAAAAGCCCTGGAGGTCCAAACCCCCAGGGCCCTGATCCCTTGTCAGCAGCGGAAGTTGGCCGCTCAGCCGACCGTCGTGAGACTAACCGAGCGGGTCCGGGGCGGCGGTGATGCCCAGCTTCGCGAGCTCCGCCTTGCCGCCGTCGAAGGCCGTCAGGACCAGCGGGCCCTGCTCGGTGACGGCCACCGAGTGCTCCCAGTGCGAGGCCCAGGTGCCGTCGTTGGTGACGACCGTCCAGTCGTCCTCCAGCACGGCGGTGTGCGGGGTGCCCAGCGAGACCATCGGCTCGATCGCCAGCACGGTGCCGGGGATCAGCTTCGGGCCCTTGCCGCGGCCGCGCTCGACGTAGTTCAGCACGTGCGGCTCCATGTGCATCGCGGTGCCGATGCCGTGGCCGCCGTAGCCCTCGGTGATGCCCCACTTGCCCTTGGGGGGCAGCGGCTGGCGGCGGATGAAGCCCTCGATCGCCTTGGAGACGTCGACCAGGCGGTTGTTCTTCTTCATCTGGGCGATGCCGGCCCACATCGAGCCCTCGGTCACCCGGCTCAGCATCTCGACCTCGGGGCGGACCTCGCCGACCGCCACGGTGATCGCCGCGTCGCCGTGCCAGCCGTCCAGGATGGCGCCGCAGTCGATCGAGATGACGTCGCCCTCCTGGAGCACCCGGTCACCGGGGATGCCGTGCACGACCTCGTTGTTCACCGAGGCGCAGATCACCCCGGGGAACCACAGACCGCCGTGGTCGGCGCGGAAGTTGGAGGTCGCACCGTGGTCGGTGATGACCTTGTCCGCGATGTCGTTGAGCTCCTGGGTGGTCACCCCCGGGGCGACCGCCTCCCGGCAGGCCTTCAGCGCCTCGGCGACGACCAGCCCGGCCGCTCGCATCTTCGCGATCTGCTCGGGGGTCTTGATCTCCACCATCTGGTCACGCCTTCCACGTTCTGTTTGCCACTGCCTACCACCGTACGACGCCGTACGGCCGCGCCGCCCGGGATCGGGGAGCGCGGCCGTACGGCGTCGCCGGGAAACTCAGTTGTCCTGCTTCAGCGCCTCGATCGCGCGCCGGGTGACCTCGTCCACCTTGCCGAGGGCCGAGATGGTCGCCACCAGGCCCTGCTGGACGTAGTAGTCGATGATCGGCTCGGTCTCCGTGTGGTAGACCTCCAGCCGGGTGCGCACCTTGTCCTCGGTGTCGTCCGAGCGCTGGTACAGCTCGCCGCCGCACTCGTCGCAGACGCCCGCGGCCTTCGGTGGGTTGTAGTCCACGTGGAAGACGTGGCCCCCGTCGTTGCGGCACAGGCGGCGGCCGGCGATCCGGCGGACCACCTCGTCCTCGGGGACCTCCAGGTCCAGCACGCCGTCCAGCTTGATCCCCTGCTCGACGAGGAACTCGTCGAGCGCCTTGGCCTGGCCGAGGTTGCGGGGGAAGCCGTCGAGCAGGAAGCCGCCTGCGGCGTCCTCCTGGAGCATGCGGTCCTTGGCCATCCCGATGGTGACCTCATCCGGCACCAGACGGCCCGCGTCCATGTAGCTCTTGGCCTCGAGCCCCAGCGGGGTGCCCTGACCGATGTTGGCGCGGAACAGGTCGCCGGTGGAGATGTGGGGAATGGACAGGGTCTTGGCGAGCAGGTGCGCCTGAGTACCCTTCCCGGCCCCGGGAGGACCAACGAGGACGATACGCATCAGCGGAGGAACCCTTCGTAATTGCGCTGCTGGAGCTGGCTCTCGATCTGCTTCACAGTTTCGAGTCCGACGCCGACGACGATGAGCACGCTGGTGCCGCCGAACGGGAAGTTGGTCTGCTGTCCGAAGGCGACCAGGGCGATCATCGGGATCAACGCGATCAGGCCCAGGTAGAGCGAACCCGGCCACGTGATTCGGGTCAGCACGTAGTTCAGGTACTCGGCCGTCGGTCGGCCGGCCCGGATGCCCGGGATGAAGCCACCATACTTCTTCATATTGTCGGCAACTTCTTCGGGGTTGAAGGAGATCGCGACGTAGAAGAAGGCGAAGAAGACGATCAGCAGGAAGTAGGTCGCCATGTAGATCGGGTGGTCGCCCTTGACGAAGTGCTGGGTGACCCACACCGCCCAGCCCGACTGGCTACCGGTCAGCTGGACCACCAGGGCCGGGATGTACAGCAGCGACGAGGCGAAGATGACCGGGATGACACCGGCCTGGTTCACCTTGAGCGGGATGTAGGTCGACGTGCCGCCGAACGCCCGCCGGCCGATCATCCGCTTCGCGTACTGCACCGGGATCCGGCGCTGGGCCTGCTCGACGAAGATGACCAGCATCACAACGATGATGCCGACCGCGACCACGGACAGGAACTCGACCCAGCCGCCACCGATGGTGCCGGAGCCCTTGATCGCCCACATCGAGGACGGGAACTGCGCGGCGATCGAGGTGAAGATCAGCAGCGACATGCCGTTGCCGATGCCGCGGTCCGTGATCAGCTCGCCCAGCCACATGATCACCGTGGTGCCGGCGGTCATCGTGATCACCATGACGGCGATCCGGAACACGCTCGTGTCCGGGACGATCTGGTTGCCCACCGGGCAGCCGGAGAACAGCGCGCCGCTGGAGGCCGTCGCCACGATGCCGGTGCCCTGGAGCACGGCGAGCGCGATGGTCAGGTAGCGGGTGTACTGGGTGATCTTCGTCTGGCCGGCCTGGCCCTCCTTCTTCAGCGCTTCCAGTCGCGGGATCACGACCGTGAGGAGCTGGAGGATGATGCTCGCGGTGATGTACGGCATGATGCCGAGCGCGAAGATCGTCAGCTGGAGGAGCGCGCCACCACTGAACAGGTTGACGAGCCCGAAGAGGCCGTTGTTCTTGGTGTCCTTCACACACTCGTTCACGGCCGTGAAGCTCACGCCGGGGATCGGAATGTGTGAGCCCAGGCGGAACAGCACCATGATGCCCAGCGTGAACAGCAGCTTCTTGCGCAGGTCGGGCGTCTGGAACGCCCGCGCGAACGCACTGAGCACGGTGCCTCCTGCGCCTCCCGCGCGTCGTCGGCGGGAGGGTCGGTCCTGAATGGGAGTTTTGGCGGTACGGGCTCCCGTACAGACGGCACAGGCGAGCCTACGCGCAGCCTACAAGGGAACTCCACGGACTCTAACAGTGCGCAGCCACTCGGAAGAAGCGCGTACCGCCCCTCCCCCACTCACGGGGTACGGGATGCCCGGGTTTGCCACACAAAAGAACGAGGACACGTCAACGGAATGCCCGGAAAACGCGATACCCGGAAAACGCGCGAGCCCCGCGGCGGCCCCCAAAGCTGGGGGGGGGGGGGGTTTTAAAAAAAAAAGAAACCCCAAGCACACTAAGTATGGGAGTGTGGGGGTGGTGGGGGTTTTGAGGG
>NZ_JBHWIJ010000026.1:6801-28427 GCF_042732255.1 Kitasatospora sp. NPDC059803
CCTCCCCGCAACCCCGCCCCCCGCGAACCGCCCGCCCCCCCGCCCCCCGGCCGGGGAGGTGCGGGGCTCGCACGGAAGTCAGCGGGCTCAGACGAGCTCGGTGACGGTACCGCCAGCGGCGGTGATCTTCTCGGCGGCGGAGCCGGAGACGGCGTCGACCGTCACCTGCAGCGCAACCGAGATCTCGCCGGTGCCGAGCACCTTGACGAGGGAGTTCTTGCGAACCGCGCCCTTGGCGACCAGGTCCTCGACGGTGACCTCTCCACCCTGCGGGTAGAGCTCGGCCAGCTTGTCGAGGTTGACGACCTGGAACGTGATCTTGAACGGGTTCTTGAAGCCCTTCAGCTTCGGCAGGCGCATGTGGAGCGGCATCTGGCCACCCTCGAAGCGCTGCGGAACCTGGTAGCGGGCCTTGGTGCCCTTGGTACCACGACCGGCGGTCTTACCCTTGGAGGCCTCACCACGACCCACGCGGATCTTGTCGGTCTTGGCACCCGGGGCGGGACGCAGGTTGTGGATCTTGATCGGGTTGTCGCCCATGATCAGTCCACCTCCTCAACCGTCACCAGGTGACGGACCGTTTGGGCCATCCCGCGGATCTCGGGACGGTCCTCCTTCACCACGACGTCGTGCATGCGCTTGAGACCAAGCGAACGCAGGGTGTCACGGTGATTCTGCTTGCTGCCGATGTACGACTTGGTCTGCGTGATCTTCAGGCGAGCCATCAGGCGCTCACCCCTGCAGCACGCGCCCGCAGCAGAGCAGCGGGAGCCACGTCCTCCAGCGGCAGGCCACGACGAGCGGCGATCTCCTCGGGGCGCACGAGGCCCTTCAGAGCAGCCACGGTGGCGTGCACGATGTTGATCGCGTTGTCCGAGCCGAGCGACTTCGACAGGATGTCGTGAATGCCGGCGCACTCCAGGACGGCGCGCACCGGACCACCGGCGATAACACCGGTACCGGGGGCGGCGGGCTTCAGGAGCACGACGCCGGCGGCCTTCTCACCCTGGATCGGGTGCGGGATGGTGCCCTGGATACGGGGGACCTTGAAGAAGTTCTTCTTGGCCTCCTCAACACCCTTGGCGATGGCGGCCGGAACCTCCTTCGCCTTCCCGTAACCGACACCCACGGTGCCGTCACCGTCGCCCACCACGACCAGCGCGGTGAAGCTGAAACGACGACCACCCTTGACAACCTTGGCGACACGGTTGATCGCGACAACGCGCTCGACGTAAGCGGTCTTCTCGACGGCGGGGGCGTTGCCCCGGTCGTCACGCTTACGGTCGCGCCGCTCGCCACCGCCGGTGCCACCGCCGGCGCCGCTACCGCGGCGCTGGGGTCCAGCCATTGGAATTACCTCTCTCGATTACGTCCGTCGACTGAGTCGACGAGCGGCTTAGAAGTCGAGCCCGGCCTCGCGAGCCGCGTCCGCCAGGGCGGCGATGCGGCCGGCGTACCGGTTGCCCGCGCGGTCGAAGACGACCGACTCGATGCCGGCGGCCTTGGCGCGCTCGGCGACCAGGCTCCCGACCTTCTTGGCCAGCTCGGTCTTGTCGCCCTCGGCGCCCTTGATGGACACGTCGAGGGTGGACGCCGACGCCAGGGTGTGACCCTTGGCGTCGTCGATGACCTGGGCGACCATGTGACGGTTCGAGCGCGTCACGACGAGGCGCGGACGCACCTCGGTGCCGACGACGCGCTTGCGAACGCGGATCGCGCGGCGCTTGCGAGCGGCGCTCTTGTAGGCGTTGCCCTTGCCGATCTTGACAGAGACGCTCATCGCTTACTTACCACTCTTTCCGACCTTGCGGCGGATGACCTCGCCCGCGTACTTGACGCCCTTGGCCTTGTACGGGTCGGGCTTGCGCAGCTTGCGGATCTTCGCGGCGACCTCGCCGACCTTCTGCTTGTCGATGCCGTCCACGTGGAACTTGGTGGCCGACTCGACGACGAAGGAAATGCCCTCAGGGGCCTCGACCAGGATCGGGTGGCTGTAGCCCAGCTGGAACTCCATGTCGGAGCCCTTCGCCAGAACTCGGTAGCCGACACCGCTGATCTCCAGCGACTTGCGGTAGCCCGCGGTCACGCCGGTGATCATGTTCGCCACCAGCGTGCGGGAAAGGCCGTGCAGGGCCTTCGACAGACGCTCGTCGTTGGGGCGGGTGACGAGCAGCGTGCCGTCCTCGCCCTTACCGATCTCGATCGGCGCGGCGACAACGTGGGTGAGGGAGCCCTTGGGGCCCTTCACCGAGACCGCCCGGCCATCGATGGTGACGTCCACGCCAGCGGGGACCTGGATGGGCAGCCGTCCAATGCGCGACATTGCTGTACCTCCGTTTCCCGAATTACCAGACGTAGGCGAGAACTTCTCCGCCTACGCCCTTCTTGGCGGCCTGCTTGTCGGTGAGGAGACCCGAGGACGTGGAGATGATCGCCACGCCCAGGCCGCCGAGCACCTTCGGCAGGTTGGTGGACTTTGCGTAGACCCGCAGGCCCGGCTTGCTGATCCGCTTGATGCCAGCGATCGAGCGCTCACGGTTGGGGCCGAACTTGAGCTCGATGGTCAGCTTCTTGCCGACCTCGCCCTCAACGGGCTCCTCAACCTTGTAGGAGGAGATGTACCCCTCCTGCTGCAGGATCTCGGCGACGTGCGCCTTGATCTTGCTGGCCGGCATCGCCACGGAATCGTGGTACGCCGAGTTAGCGTTACGCAGACGCGTGAGCATGTCTGCGATGGGGTCGGTCATGGTCATGATGGCCTCAGGCCTCTCTCGCCGTGGTTTCTCCGCGCCAGGTCCCCCCGCCGCACTCCGAGGAGTGCGGCAGGGGCACAGACGCAGGGGACCTGCGGCGTCGTAAGACTGGGTGCGAGCCCTCCGAAGAGGGTCGACGGCAGCTATGGAGCTCCCGCGACAGGGGGCCCGACCTCACTACCCTACGGGATTCCGTACGCAGCCCCAAAAAAGGGGCGCTGTGGGGTCGGGCACACCTGCTTCGCTATGGCATTACCGCGAGGTCCTGGACTACCAGGAGCTCTTGGTCACGCCCGGCAGCTCGCCGCGGTGCGCCATCTCACGAAGGCAGACACGGCAGAGGCCGAACTTGCGGTACACCGAGTGCGGACGGCCGCAGCGCTGGCACCGGGTGTAGGCCCGGACGCCGAACTTCGGCTTGCGCTCGGCCTTCGCGATGAGGGACTTCTTCGCCATGTGGTTACGCCTCCTTGAACGGGAAGCCCAGAGCGCGCAGGAGCGCCCGGCCCTCGTCGTCGGTCTGGGCGGTGGTCACGACGGTGATGTCCATACCGCGCTGACGGTCGACCTTGTCCTGGTCGATCTCGTGGAACATGACCTGCTCGGTCAGACCGAAGGTGTAGTTGCCACGGCCGTCGAACTGCTTCGGGGAGAGGCCACGGAAGTCACGGATACGCGGCAGGGCCAGCGACACCAGACGGTCCAGGAACTCCCACATGCGGTCACCGCGGAGGGTGACGTGGGTGCCGATCGGCTGGCCCTCACGCAGCTTGAACTGCGCGATGGACTTGCGAGCCTTCGTCACCGCCGGCTTCTGACCGGTGATGGCGGTGAGGTCGCGGATCGCGCCCTCGATCAGCTTGCTGTCACGGGCGGCCTCGCCGACACCCATGTTGACGACGACCTTGACCAGGCCGGGCGTCAGCATGACGTTCTCGTACGAGAACTGCTCCTGCAGCTGACCCTTGATCTCGGAGTTGTAACGCTCCTTGAGACGGGGGGTCACCTTCTCAACAGTCGTCTCAGACATCAGATGTCCTCACCGGTTCGCTTGGCAACGCGGATCTTGTTGCCCTCGTCATCGAAGCGGTAGCCAACGCGGGTGACGACCTTCTTGCCGTCCTTCTCCACGACCAGCTGGACGTTGGAGACGTGCACCGGGGCCTCGACGGTGACGATGCCACCCTGAGTGCCCGGGCCCGGCTTGGTGTGCTTCTTGACCCGGTTCACACCCTCGACCAGGACCTTGTTCTCGGCGGGCATGGCCTGAATGACCTTGCCCTGCTTGCCGCGGTCCTTGCCGGTGATGACCTGAACCAGGTCACCCTTCTTGATCTTCATGCTGTTCGCCATGGGTTAGAGCACCTCCGGCGCAAGCGAGATGATCTTCATGAACTTCTTGTCACGCAGCTCGCGGCCCACCGGGCCGAAGATGCGGGTACCACGGGGGTCACCATCGGTGTTCTTCAGAACGACCGCGGCGTTCTCGTCGAAGCGGATGTACGAGCCATCCGGACGACGACGCGACTTCACGGTACGGACGACGACGCACTTGACGACGTCACCCTTCTTCACCGAACCGCCGGGGATCGCGTCCTTGACGGTCGCGACGATGACGTCCCCGATGCCGGCGTAGCGGCGACCGGAACCACCGAGAACGCGGATGCAAAGGATTTCCTTCGCGCCCGTGTTGTCGGCGACTCGCAGTCGCGACTCCTGCTGGATCACAGCTTTCTCCTGATCGTCAACGAGAGCTGACGGGCCGGCCGCTGCTCACACCAGCGCCCGCGAGGGGCCTGGTGCACATACGGCCGTACCGCATCAACTTCGTTACTTGGCCTTCTCGAGGATCTCGACGACGCGCCAGCGCTTCGTCGCGGACAGCGGGCGGGTCTCCGCGAGGAGGACCCGGTCGCCGATGCCGCAGGCGTTCGCCTCGTCGTGCGCCTTCAGCTTGTTCGTACGGCGGATGACCTTGCCGTACAGAGCGTGCTTGACGCGGTCCTCGACGGCGACGACGACGGTCTTGTCCATCTTGTCGCTGACGACGAGACCCTCACGGGTCTTGCGGAAACCGCGCGTCTCGTTGGTGTTCTCAGTCATCAGGCGTTCTCCACCGTCTCGATGCCCAGCTCGCGCTCGCGCATCAGGGTGTAGATCCGCGCGATGTCCTTACGGACGAGCTTGAGCCGTCCGTGGTTGTCGAGCTGCCCGGTCGCCGCCTGGAAGCGGAGGTTGAACAGCTCCTCCTTGGCCTCACGGAGCTTGGCAACGAGACCCTCGTTGTCCAGCTCGCGGAGGTCAGCAGCCTTGGTGCCGGCCGACATCAGCTCTCACCTGCCTCGCGCCGGATGATCCGGCACTTCATCGGGAGCTTGTGAGCTGCGCGGGTCAGCGCCTCACGAGCCACCTTCTCGTTGGGGTACGACAGCTCGAACATGACCCGACCCGGGTGCACGTTCGCGATCCACCACTCGGGCGAACCCTTACCGGAACCCATGCGGGTCTCGGCCGGCTTCTTGGTGAGCGGACGGTCCGGGTAGATGTTGATCCAGACCTTGCCGCCACGCTTGATGTGACGGGTGACGGCGATACGAGCGGACTCGATCTGCCGGTTCGTCACGTAGGCCGGGGTGACGGCCTGGATGCCGTACTCGCCGAAGGCGAGCTCGGTGCCACCCTTGGCAGCGCCACGGCGCTTGGGGTGGTGCTGCTTGCGGTGCTTGACCCGACGGGGGATCAGCATTGGAGTCAGGCCTCCGTTCCGGTGTTCTCGGCAGCCGGAGCCTCCGCGGCCGCGGCCGCGGGGGCCTCGGACGCGGCGGGGCGACGGCCGCGGCCACCGCGCTCGCCACCACGGCGCTCGCCACCGCGGGCGGGACGACCACCCTCGGGACGGGCCGGGCGGTTGCCCGAGCGGGCAGCGGCGTTCTCAGCGCGGACCTCGGCGATGTTCTTGACGTCGCCCTTGTAGATCCAGACCTTCACACCGATGCGGCCGAAGGTCGTCTTGGCCTCGAAGAAGCCGTAGTCGACGTTCGCGCGCAGGGTGTGCAGCGGCACACGGCCCTCGCGGTAGAACTCCGAGCGGCTCATCTCGGCGCCGCCGAGACGACCGGAGCACTGGACCTTGATGCCCTTGGCGCCGGACTTCATGGTGCCCTGCATCGACTTGCGCATGGCACGGCGGAAGGAGACGCGGGAGGACAGCTGCTCCGCGACGCCCTGAGCCACGAGCTGGGCGTCCAGCTCGGGGTTCTTGACCTCGAGGATGTTCAGCTGGACCTGCTTGCCGGTCAGCTTCTCGAGGTCGCCGCGGATGCGGTCGGCCTCGGTGCCACGGCGGCCGATGACGATGCCGGGGCGGGCGGTGTGGATGTCAACGCGGACGCGGTCGCGGGTGCGCTCGATCTCGACCTTGGAGATGCCGGCGCGCTCCATGCCCTTCGTCATCATGCGACGAATGGCAACGTCTTCCTTGACGTAGTCCTTGTACAGCTTGTCGGCGTACCAGCGGGACTTGAAGTCCGTGCTGATGCCGAGGCGGAACCCGTGCGGGTTAACCTTCTGGCCCATTACCGGGTCCCTTCCTTGCTGCTGACGACCACGGTGATGTGGCTGGTCCGCTTGCGGATCCGGTAGGCACGACCCTGCGCACGCGGACGGAACCGCTTCAGGGTCGGGCCCTCGTCAACGTACGCCTCGCTAATGACGAGGTCGTCCACGTTGGAGTGGTTGTAGTTGTGCGCGGCGTTGGCAATGGCGCTGTCGAGCACCTTGCCGACGGGCACGGTGGCGGCCTGCGGAGCGAAACGCAGGACGGCCTGGGCCTCCGTGGCCGGAAGGCCACGGATGAGGTCCACCACGCGGCGGGCCTTCATGGGCGTGACGCGGATGTACCGCGCCTGGGCCCTGGCTTCCATGGTTGTCCCCTTGCTGGTGTAAGTCATTGAGTCGGTAATCTCGCTGGCGACTAGCGACGCTTCGACTTGCGGTCGTCCTTGACGTGACCGCGGAAGGTACGCGTCGGCGCGAACTCGCCGAGCTTGTGGCCGACCATCGACTCGGTGACGAACACCGGGACGTGCTTACGGCCATCGTGCACCGCGATCGTGTGGCCGAGCATGGCCGGGAAGATCACGGAGCGACGGGACCAGGTCTTGATGACGTTCTGGGTACCCGCCTCGTTCTGCGCGTCCACCTTCTTGAGAAGGTGGCCGTCGATGAAGGGGCCCTTCTTGAGACTGCGCGGCATCTGACCTGCTCCTAGCGCTTCTTGTTGGTCTTGCGGCGGCGCACGATGAGGGCGTTCGAAGCCTTCTTCGGGCTACGAGTGCGACCCTCCTTCTGGCCCCACGGCGAGACCGGGTGGCGGCCACCAGAGGTCTTACCCTCACCACCACCGTGCGGGTGGTCGATCGGGTTCATGGCGACACCACGCACGGTCGGGCGAACGCCCTTCCAGCGCATACGGCCGGCCTTGCCCCAGTTGATGTTCGACTGCTCGGCGTTGCCGACCTCGCCGACGGTGGCGCGGCAGCGCGCGTCCACCAGGCGGATCTCACCGGAGGGCATGCGCAGGTGCGCCATCTTGCCCTCACGCGCCAGCAGCTGGATGCCGGCACCGGCGGAGCGGGCCATCTTGGCACCGCCACCGGGACGCAGCTCCACCGCGTGGATGGTGGTACCGACCGGGATGTTGCGCAGCGGCAGGTTGTTGCCCGGCTTGATGTCGGCGCCAGCGCCGTTCTCGATCCGGTCACCCTGCGCGATGCCGCGCGGCGCGATGATGTAGCGCTTCTCGCCGTCCGCGTAGTGCAGGAGCGCGATGCGCGCGGTGCGGTTCGGGTCGTACTCGATGTGCGCGACCTTGGCCGGCACGCCGTCCTTGTCGTGACGACGGAAGTCGATCACGCGGTAGGCGCGCTTGTGCCCGCCACCCTGGTGGCGAACGGTGATCCGACCGGCGTTGTTACGGCCGCCCTTGCTGTGCAGGGGGCGAACCAGCGACTTCTCCGGCGTGGACCGCGTGATCTCTACGAAGTCGGCCACGCTGGAGCCACGACGGCCCGGCGTAGTCGGCTTGTACTTGCGGATGCCCATTTGGCTCTCTCGTCCTCGTCCTTATCGACGATCACGATCTCCGTTAGGAGACCGGACCACCGAAGATGTCGATGCGGTTGCCCTCAGCCAGCGTCACGATGGCGCGCTTGGTGTCCTTGCGCTTGCCAAAGCCCGTCTTGGAGCGCTTGCGCTTGCCCTGACGGTTGAGCGTGTTGACGGACTCGACCTTGACCGAGAAGACCGCCTCGACGGCCTGCTTGATCTGGGTCTTGTTGGCACCGGGCGACACGACGAACGTGTACTTGTTCTCGTCGAGGAGCGAGTAGCTCTTCTCCGAGATGACCGGCTTCACCAGGACGTCACGGGGGTCCGTGAACGTCTTGCTCGTGATCTCTGCAGCCATCAGGCGGCGCTCCCTTCGAGCTCGCCCTCAGCAGCCACGGCCTTGGCGGACGCGGCGGGACCCGCCACGAAACGCTCGAAGGCGGCCTGGGTGAAGACCACATCGTCGGAGACGAGCACGTCGTAGGTGTTCAGCTGACCGGCGTCCAGGATGTGCACGTGCGGCAGGTTGCGGGCGCTCTTCAGACCCAGCTCGTCGGCACGCTCGACGACGAGGAGGATGTTCTTGCGCTCGGTGATCTTGCCGAACAGACCCTTGGCGGCCTTGGTCGACGGCGCCTCGGCCGCGATCACGTCGGTGACGACGTGGATGCGGTTGTGGCGGGCCCGGTCGGTGAGCGCACCGCGCAGGGCGGCGGCGATCATCTTCTTCGGGGTCCGCTGCGAGTAGTCGCGCGGCACGGGACCGTGCACGACGCCACCGCCGGCGAACTGCGGGGCGCGGGTCGAGCCCTGACGGGCGCGGCCGGTGCCCTTCTGGCGGTACGGCTTACGGCCGCCACCGCGGACCTCGGCACGAGTCTTGGTCTTGTGGGTGCCCTGACGGGCCGCAGCGAGCTGCGCCACGACGACCTGGTGCATCAGCGGAACGCTGACCTTCGCGTCGAAGATCTCGGCCGGCAGCTCGAGGCTGCCGGTCTTGTCGCCCGAGGGCGACAGGATGTCAATGGTGCTCATATCCTCACAGCCCCTTCGCCGCGGTGCGGACGAGGACGAGGCCGCCGTTCGGACCCGGGATTGCGCCCTTGATCAGGAGCAGCCCCTTCTCCGCGTCAACGGCATGGACGGTCAGGTTCTGGGTGGTCACGCGCTCGTGGCCCATCCGGCCGGCCATCCTCATGCCCTTGAACACGCGACCCGGGGTGGCGCAGCCACCGATCGAGCCGGGCGAGCGGTGCTTGCGCTGCACACCGTGACCGGCGCCGAGGCCCCGGAAGTTGTGGCGCTTCATGACACCGGCGAAGCCCTTGCCCTTGGAGGTGCCGGTCACGTCGACCTTGACACCCGCCTCGAACAGCTCCGCGGTGATCTCCTGGCCGAGGGTGTACTCGGACGCGTCCGAGGTACGGAGCTCGACCAGGTGGCGGCGCGGGGTGACACCGGCCTTGGCGAAGTGGCCCGCGAGGGGCTTGTTCACCTTGCGGGGGTCGATCTCGCCGAAGCCGATCTGGACGGCGTCGTAGCCGGCCGGACTGTCAGCGGTGTGGACCTGGGTCACGACATTGGGCCCAGCCTTGACGACGGTCACCGGAACGATCCGGTTGTTCTCGTCCCAGACCTGGGTCATGCCGAGCTTCTCGCCCAGGATGCCCTTAATCTGCTTAGCCATCTTCGGTGCGCCTCTCAGAGCTTGATCTCGATGTCGACGCCAGCCGGCAGGTCGAGACGCATGAGCGAGTCAACCGTCTTCGGCGTGGGGTCGAGGATGTCGATCAGACGCTTGTGAGTACGCATCTCGAAGTGCTCGCGCGAGTCCTTGTACTTGTGCGGCGAGCGGATGACGCAGTACACGTTCTTCTCAGTGGGCAGCGGCACCGGGCCTGCGACCTGCGCACCAGTTCGGATCACCGTCTCGACGATCTTCTTCGCCGAGGAATCGATGACCTCGTGGTCGTAGGCCTTGAGCCGGATGCGGATCTTCTGTCCCGCCATGGCTACTCAGTAGTCCTTTGTCCTTAGTCACTGCACGACCACCCTCCGACCCCCGCGCTCGGGCGTGTCGCGCTCGCGCTTGCAAAAAACCGGCGAAAAGCTCGTCGGTTTCAAACTTTCGGGGTGGGGGGGCCGGGCCGAGGCCCCGCATGCACTTCCCGGAAGATTCCCGTACTTTCGCCCCGCAGCTGCCGTGGCGTCGACTTCACGCTTAACGGCCATCACGGGAACGACGAGTACCTGGGACTCGCTTCCAGTCCTCCCGGCGGGAGGCGCACAGCATCGGCAACTCAACCGAGCAACTTGGACATACTGCCACATGGAGCAGCCCGGATGCCAATCGGGGCCGGTGAGGTCGCCCTCACCGGCCCCGATCGGGTGACCGTTCTCAGCCGCGGCGCGCACCGCCGCGGACCCGCGTCACCAGGGTCGCTTGCTCCCGCAGGTCAGCGCCCACTCGTCGCCGGTCACGTTGGCGCACCACAGCTGACCCTTGTCGGGCTCGTTGTTGTACTCCTTGAGCTCCTTGTTCACCGGCGCGCAGTCGGTCGGCCCGGCCGGGTCGTACTTCGGGCACTTGCCGTCGCGGTTCACCAGGATGTGGGCGCGCCAGGCGTCCGCGCCCATGTCGATGCCCTTGGCCCCGGCGACCGGCACGTACTCGGGCTTCGTGGTCGGCATGTAGCGGTCCGCCGACCAGGAGGCGGCCATGGTGGCGAACAGCGCCACCGCGCAGACCGCGCCGGCGACCAGCCGGCCGGTGACCGCGGGCCGCAGGGTCAACGGCGCCGGCCGCCCGACGGCGGCGACCCGCTGCACCGTGCGCAGCCAGCCGGCGCCCCGCTGGACGAGGAACATCAGGCCGAGCACCGCGAGGATCATCAACGCGTACAGGATGATCCAGGTCGTCCGCGGGTACAGCTGGATGGACTTGGTCTGGGCCATCTGGGAGGCGAACCAGAAGCGCAGCAGCCAGGCGCTGATCAGGGTGGCCGTCACGGTCCGGACGGTGATGCTGCGCAGCCCGAGGCCCAGCGCCAGCGCGACCCCGGCGAGCAGCAGCAGGGTGTAGGCGCTCTGCCCGGCGAGCTCACCGTGCCACGGGAAGTCGTGGTAGTTCAGGTCGCCGTTGCGGTCCGAGGCCCAGCCCATGATGTACGCCGGGTCGATGTACACCGAGAGGTACGCGTACCGGTCCTTGGCCTGGGCGCCCAGCCGCACCAGCTCGTACAGCAGCGGCGAGCCGACCACGCCGGCGCTCACCAGCGTCACGCCGAGGAACAGCAGCACCCGCTTGATCCGGGCGGCGCCCTGGCGCCACGGGATGACGAACAGCGTCAGGACGAGGACGCCGGGCGCGGCCCAGACGAACCAGCCCGAGTACCAGAGGAACATCAGGCCGAACGAGACGCCGAAGCCGAGGCCGCGCAGCACCGTGGACCGGGTCGACAGCTCGTGCGACCGGCGCAGCTCCCGCAGGGCGGCGGCCAGCATCGGCACCATGACCAGCATCGTGACGTGGCTGTACGGCCGGATCGGGTCGAGGAAGAGGATCGCCGACGGGACGGCGATCAGCAGCGCCCAGACCGGCCGCAGCATCAGCCGCCAGGAGAGGTACGCCATCGGGCCGACCAGTGCGCTGCAGATCAGCTGGACGTCCTTCATGGCGTAGCCGACGCCGCCGACGCCGCCGTAGAACAGCTTCGACCAGACCGCCAGCAGCGCCGGGAAGCCGGGCGGGTAGACCCCGGGCAGGCCCTTGCCGCGCAGCATGTCGTTGGCCATGCCCATGAGGTTGCCCGGGTCGCCCTCCTGACCGCCGAGGCCCCACTGGGTGCCGTTCAGCGCCACCGCGATCCCGCCCGCGACCGCGCCGGTGGCCAGTCCCGCGACGGCCGCGCAGACCAGCCGCTGGGCCAGCTGGTACCGGGCCAGGCTGCCCCGGTAGGCGGCGTACAGCAGCACCGCCAGGATGGGCAGGCCCACGATGGCGGCGTACTTCTGGAGCATGGCCAGACCGCTGACCTGGCCCACCCGGTTCAGCGGGTTGACGTCGATGCGGGTGCAGAGCAGCGCGAAGCCGAACGCCGCCACGATCGAGACCAGGGCCTCGGCCGAGCGGACCGCCCAGGGGCGCTCCAGCAGGCCGTCGAGCCGTCCGGGGCGGGGCGCGATCGCGCCCTCCGGTTCGAGCGACCCCTTGCGGGAGCCGCCGACCGGGCTGGTGGCCAGATCAGTCATGTCAGTCACTTCCGTGCAGTGGCCACGTCCGATGAGTGGCGAAGAATGGCGCAGTGGACCGGCGATCAGCGGCCATCATAGGGCGCTTACCAGAAGCCGAGGCCTCGGGCAAGAACCCCGTTCCGGCCGTGTCGGGGCTGGGGCGTGGTGGTTCAGCAGGATCCGCCCGGTCGGTCGTCGGTGCTCCCCATGAGCACCCCCTCACCCACCCAGAGCCCAGCGGCCGACCGAAGCGCTTACTCCCGCCCCGTCGAATTCGGCCGGGCGCCTCGGGGGCGCCGTGACCCGGGGGCGTCCGGCCGGCTGCCGGCACCGCCCTCGGACCCGCTCGGGTCAGCTGCTGCGGACCGCGCGGCCGACCATGGCGCCGGCGTGGGAGAAGTCACCCGCGCCGAGCCGGCCGGCGGCGACCATCAGGGCGTGCAGGCGGGACGAGAGGTGCAGGTCGGCCGAGCGCGCAGCGTTGGTCCAGCCCTTGGCGCGCAGTTCCTTGGAGATCAGCGAGTAGTACCGCAGCTCCTCGTCGAAGCGCTTGCCGTCCTTGACCCGGTTCGAGGAGTCGCTGGCCTGGTGGCGCCGGTAGCGGAACACCTCGCGCTCGTCGACCAGCAGGTTGCCGCCCTCCATCAGCATGTCGACCATGAACGCCAGGTCGTGGATGGCGTCGATGTCCGGGCGGTACGGGATCTTCGACAGCGCGGACTGGCGGTACGTGAGCGACGGCGTGTACAGCCAGTTGCCGGACAGCAGGCTCTTCACCGCGGCCTCGCCGCTGATCACCCCGGCCTTGCGGGCCGGCGCGCTGATCCGGCGCTTGACCTTGTCGCCGATGCCGAGCGAGGGCACCAGGGTCCCGTCGCTGTCCATCACCCGCACGCCCGGCTGGACGGCGATCGCGTTCGGGTCGGCCCGCAGGCGCTCCAGGACGACGTCCAGGTAGTCGGGCTCCAGCAGGTCGTCGGCGCCCATCATCGAGACGAACTCGCGCTCGGCCAGGGTGGAGGCCTTGTAGGTGTTGCCGTTGGGCCCCAGCCGCTCCGCGTTGCGGATGTACCGGATCCGCTCGTCGTTCAGGCTCTCGATGTACTGGGGCGCCCGGAAGCCCGGGTACTGGTCGTCCACGATGGTCAGCCGCCAGTCCTGCTGGTGCTGGGCCCGGATGCTGTCGATGGTGGCGAACAGGTACTCCGGATCGCCGTAGTACGGGATGACGAAATCGACGCTCATGACGGCGCCGCACCTCCTGGTCCTGGATCACGCTTCGGTGCCGCCCGGCCGCGGCCAGCGGGCGCCCCAAGTCAACCAGCTTTGCCGGGCCCGTGCGTCAGCCGGTCGGCCCACACCGGCTCCGGGGGGCGGAGATCGGGTGTACAGAGGCCGCCAATCGGAAATTCTGACACAAGGAAATACGTCCGCCGGGCGGCCGGGGGATGAATGAACTCGGTAATGTCCGGATTTTCCGGAGCCCAAAAAGGCGGCACCTATTGGCGCCCCCTTCTTCCACAACGGATGAACGGGCGTCACCGTTCGGCTCGGTGGCCGACGGTCGACGGGATCGTTCGCCGGCCTCTCCGGCGGCGCGCTCGCCCGCACGCACGGCTGAGGGCCGGCACCCCGTCGGGGGTGCCGGCCCTCAGGCCTCGTGCCCTGTCGCGTGGAGCGCGATCAGTGGTCGGAGCCGACCGGAGCGTCGAGGCGGTCGTTGTTGTGACGGACGCCCTCGGTGATGGCGACCGTACGGGCCAGGTCGGTGAGCTTCTTCTCCAGCGACCGGAAGCGCAGGTAGGTGTTGAGCGTGAGGAAGCCCATGGCGATGACCATCAGGTAGAGCACCAGGTCCGTGCCACGGCCGACGCCCAGCGCGGTGGCCAGCTTGGTCACGCCGGCCGGCCACAGGATCGCGATGACGTTGGCGACGACGAAGAGCGAGAAGGCGATGCGCTTCCACGCCCGGGTGTTCGCGGCGTCCCAGCGCCGGACGAACAGGAGGGCCATGCCCACGGCGGCCAGGACGAGGATCAGCTGGATCCAGAGGTGATTCATCGGCGGTTACGCTCCCGCAGCGAGATGTCGAAGAGGATGTTCACGCCGTTGATCAGGGACTGGCCCTTGGCGCGCGAGTAGTCGGTGTAGAGGATGTCCACCGGCACCTCTGCCACCCGGAGGTCCGAGCCGGCGAGGAAGGAGACGATCTCCGAAGCGTGGGCCATGCCGTTCATGGTGATCCGGATGCGGCTGGCCGCCTCCCGGTTCATCACGCGCAGACCGTTGTGCGCGTCGGTGAGCTTGAGCTTGCGGGCGGTCGGGCTGACCGCGGCGGCGGTGCGGAGCACGACCCGCTTGATCCACGGCACCTGGCCGGTCTGCTCGATGAAGCGGGAGCCGAGCACGATGTCGGCCTCGTCCTGGCGCAGCAGCGCCACCATCTTCTCCACGTCGGCGGTCTGGTGCTGGCCGTCCGCGTCGAAGGTGGCGAAGTACTCGGCGCCCTCCTGCTCCAGCGCGTACTTCAGGCCGGTCTGCAGCGCTGCGCCCTGGCCCAGGTTGACCGGGTGCCGCACCAGGTGGGCGCCGGTCGTCATGACGTGCTTCGCCGTGTCGTCGGTGCAGCCGTCGTCGATCACCACGATGTTGGGGAAGGTCTTGCGTGCCCCCTCCACGACCTCGGCGATCACCTGGCCTTCGTTGTAGGCCGGGATCACCAGCCAGACGTTGTCATAGTCGGACACAGGGGCTCCATGCTTGGCGAACGGCACGGCGTCGCGTGCCTCGGTCTGTCTGTCGGTGGTGATCACGGGCGTCGTCGGCCAATCACAGTCCGGTCCCCCACCGTCACGAGGTCCGCAGCGGCTCGGCCGCGCTCCTGTTGTCCAGCCCGGAGCGCCCGGAGGCGGCAGGGCTGGAGGGGAACGCGCGGTACAGCGCCCACAGCATCAGGACGGCGCTGATCAGCGCGCCGGCCAGGTACGCGAGCTCGGCACGGAGACCGACGTCGCCCGGGGAGAGGGCGACCGCAACCAATGCTACGGAACCGGCCGTCCAGCCCACCAGCTGTCGGCGGTGCTGGGCGCTCGACATCAGCGCCTGGCCGAAGACCGTCGCGAGGACGTAGCAGAGCGTGCCGAGGACGAGCCAGGTGAAGTCCAGCGGGTTGAGCAGGTCCTTGGCGTTGAAGAGCAGCGGGTTGAGCCAGGCGCCGAGCGCGATGACCGGCAGCCCGCCGCCGATGCACATGGCGGCGACGATCGCCGTGGTGCGGGTCAGCACCTTGCGGAACTCGGCGTGGTCGCCGGCCGCGGTGGCACCCGAGAGCGCGGAGACCATGGAGGCCTGGAGGGCGCTGTAGGCGAAGAGCGGCACGCGGGCCATCACCACGGCCTGGCCGAGGGCGAAGACCAGGGCGTCGGACGCCTCGGAGTGCTTCGGCGCGAGCAGGCGCACGCAGACGACGGTCGCGTTCACCACCAGCTGGCTGAGCATCACGGAGCCGATCAGCAGGCCGAGCCCGCTGGTGAGCTGGCGCCAGGACACCTCCGGCCCGGGGGCGCGGTCGGCGAGGATGCCGCGCAGGCCGATCAGCGAGGCGGCGACCGGGGCGACCACCAGGATCAGGCCGAAGGCCAGTGCCGAGTGCAGCCCGAGGACGGCGGTCAGCGCGGCCAGCCCGATGCGCAGGGCACCGTCGACGGCCAGCTGGGTGCCGTAGGGGCCGAACAGCCCGAGGCCGGCCAGCGCACCGCGGGAGACCGAGCTCACCGCGAGGCCCGCCATGCCGCCGGCGAGGGCCACCACGAGGGTCCGGTCGCCGCCGAACAGCTGGTCGGCGATCGGGCCGGCGGCGGCCGCCAGCACGGCGCAGGCCGCGGCCAGGATCGCCAGGGCGAGCAGCAGCATCCGCCGTACCGCGGGCAGTGCCCCCGCCCCGGACACCTTGCGGGCGGCGACCAGCCGCGTCAGCTCCAGTTCGACGGGCTGGAACAGGCCCCACCCGACGGACATCACGATCGTCCAGAGCATCGTCACCCTGGCTGCGCCGGCCGTGCCCAGGCTGTAGCCCACGAGCGCCATGTAGACGTACGCCGAGGCCCCGAGTACGACCGTCCCACCGACCACGAGCCGGGCCCCCGGGGGTAGCACCCCGAGCAGCTTGGCGATCGGGTTCTTCATCACATGATCACCGAATTAACCGGCCGACCTTGCCACACGTCTCCGCACGAGGCCGGCCCGGCCGTGCGATTGCTGTGAATAGTAGCGGGTAGCCGTGAACGTCCGATGACGGTGGGCCCCACCCTCAGACCCCCGGGAAGGTACGGGACCACGGCTCCGTCCACAGGTTCTGAGGATCGCTCAGCACCGTCACCGTGACACCCTGCGCCGCCAGGTCCCGCTTGATCCGGTCGCCCACGGAGCGGTCGGCGGTCAGGACGGTCGGCGGGACGGGCGCGGCCGGGAGCTTGTCGATGGCTCCCTTGAGGCGGCCCAGAGACTTCTGGTAGTCCTCCTCCTTCACCTGGGGGCCGCCGATGGACACCCAGTGGATGTCGTACAGCGCCGTCATGTCGCCCCCGCGCCGGTTCAGCAGCGAGGCGAGCCAGGTGGCCTTGAGGTTCTTGTAGTCGTCGTTGGCGAAGAGCGCGATCACCGGGCCCTTGCTCGATATGTCGAGCGCCTGCGCGCCCTTGGGGCCCATGTCCCCCTTGAACTCGCCGCGTCCCCAGGCCACCAGCGGGTTGCCGGACCAGGCGGACGGGTTGTCCTTGGTGGTCAGGAAGCCCCACTGCACGTTGGCGAAGAGGCTGAGCGCGGCGGCGACGGCGAGGCCGGATATCGCCAGCTCGCCGAGGCGGCTCGGCAGCGTGCGGCCCGTCCCCCGGTACGGGCTCTGCAGCATGACCCCGACGGCGCCGAGGGATATCAGGCTGACCACGACGCCCACGGCCGTCATCTTGTGGAAGTAGTACGAGTACTTGCCGATGGTGTGCAGCTGGTAGGCGGCGAAGGCGCTGAGCAGCCCGCCGGTGCCGAGCAGGACCGCGAGGTGCGCCTGGCCGACGGCCGTCCGGCGGTTGCGCGGCATGACCGCGGCCAGCAGGCCGAGCAGCCCGCCGCCGATGAGTATGGAGCGGTCGGCCCCGACGCTCGGGCCGTTCATGTTCGAGGCACTGGCCACGTCGAGGTTGCCCAGCACGGACAGGACGCTCGGCAGCGCGGCCACGCCCAGCGCGCACGCCAGCGCGCCGGCGGTCCACCACCAGCGCCCGGCGAACTTGCGCCGGTGCGCCACCAGCGCGCCCAGCAGTGCCACGCCGACGAAGGCGCCGTAGATGTTGTACGCGTAGGTGACGGTGATCAGCCCGGCCGACGCGGCCAGCACGAACTCGGTGGTGCCCATCGCCGGCCGGATCATCACGGCCAGCGCGAGTGCTATCAGCAGCAGCCCGATGAAGGTCGAGTCGAAGCCGTGGACCATCAGGTCCATGTAGTTGCTCGCGAACATGATCGCGCCGACGGTCGCGCACACCGCCGCGCAGCGCCAGCCGCGCAGCCGCGGCCCGCCGATCCACCGGGCCGCCCAGACCAGTGCGGCGCAGAACAGCGCGTACCCCACCAGCAGGTACAGGAAGTACCGGTTCATGGTGTAGAGCATGTCGCCGGAGTCGGCGGCGGAGTGGACGAGGGTGTCCGTCCAGGCCAGCAGGAAGTGGGAGCCCTGCGGGTACGTCACCTCGGACGGCGGTATCAGGTAGGACCGGGCCGCCTCCTGGTGGAGGAAGTTGAAGCCGCCGACGTTCTGGATGCCGGAGAAGAAGGAGAAGTGCGCGAGCCGGTCCTCCGACGTGGCGAAGTAGGCGACCCGCTCGGCCGCCGACGTTCCCGCGATCGGGTGGAACAGGTAGTGCCAGACGCCGTAGCCGGTGCCCAGGACCAGCAGGTCGGACCAGCGGAAGCGCAACGGCAGGCGCGGGCCGCGGCGGGCGGCCCAGGCGGCGACCGTCACCACGCTGAACATCAGGCCGCTGGTGGCGACCGGCGAGAGGCCCCACGGCCAGAGCGAGAAGAGCAGGCCGAACGTCAGCACCGAACCGGCGAGCACCAGCCCGGCGACGAACAGCCGGTCGAGCAGCACGCCGCCGACCCGGAGCACGGCGGCTATGGAGAACAGCAGCAGCGGCAGCAGCAGGACGCCCAGGTCCAGCGCGACCAGCCCGGTCGGCACCAGCCAGGACAGGGCCAGCCCCCCGGCCAGGACGAGCGGGTTGCGCCTGGACCGTCCACTGGTGATCGGCTCGGGCGGCGGCCCCGGCGGTGCGGTCGGACGTTGAAGCTCGCGCTCAGGCGAGGAATGTACGGTCGACACGGTGCCGTGCCCCTTCGGTCAAGTCCCTGCCGCCCGTCTCCCCGGCCGGGTGCGGACTTCCACTACCGTCAGCGGGCAGGCTACGAGCCACAGCATACCGAGGGGCCCGTCGGCACGACGGGCTGAGGGGGCCGGGTGGACGGTCCGCGAACGGCCGGTAACGGGCGCCGTCGAGCGCCGGTTCAGCCCCGGAAGACCCAGATCTTCAGCAGCACGAACCGGGCCACCGTGGCCAGGCCGTTGGCGGCGACCAGTCCGGCGACCTCCACCGGCCGGGAGGCGTTCGGCGCCACCTGGTCCAGCAGGGCGAGCACGCCCGCGCTGAGGCCGAGCCCGATCAGGAAGGCCACCGCGCCCTGCAGCTGGTGCCGGACCATGCCCTGCGAGCCGGTGACCCCGAAGGTGAAGCGGCGGTTGGCCGCGGTGTTGGCCACCGCGCTGACGGCCAGCGCGATCAGGTTCGCCGCCTGCGGGTCGGTGAACCATCGCGCGGCGACGAACAGCACCAGGTAGAAGACGGTGCTGAGCACGCCGATGACCAGGAAGGACGGCAGCTGGCGGCGGGTCGACGGGGCCGGCTCGGCGGGCTCCGCCGGTTCCTCGGTGACGGTCACCGGCCCGGGCCCCGCGCGTCGCCGTGCGCCGCGTCGTCCTGCGCCAGTTCGTCGTCGGCCGAGTCGTAGCCGACGAAGTAGGTCGGGCGGGCCTGCACCGCCGAGTAGATCCGGCCGACGTACTCCCCCAACAGTCCGACGCAGATCAGCTGCACGGCGCCGATGAAGAGCATGCCGATGAACAGCGAGGACCAGCCGGGCACGGTCGCACCGAGCGCGTACGAGAGAGTGGTGTAGACCGCGAGGGCCAGGCAGACCACGAAGCTCACCAGGCCCAGCCAGGTGGCCAGCCGCAGCGGGGCGGCGGAGAAGTTGGTCACGCTGTCCAGTGCGAGCCGGACCATCTTGGACAGCGGGTAGTGGGTGCCGCCAGCCACCCGCTCCTCCCGGACGTACACCACCTCGCCGCTGGGGAAGCCGAGCCACGGCACCAGCAGCCGGTAGACCGGCTGGTGCTCGGGCAGCTGCTTGAGGGCCTCCACGGCCGCACGGCTGAGCAGGCGGAAGTCGCCGGCCTGGTTGGGCATCCGCTTGCCGACCAGCTTGCGCATCAGCCAGTAGTAGGCGCCGGCCGTCCGGCGCTTGAAGGCGGTGTCGGTGGCGCGGTCCCCGCGCACGCCGTAGACGACGTCGAAGCCCTGCTCGCGGGCCAGGTCGAGCATCTCCGGGATCTTCTCCGGCGGGTCCTGGAGGTCGGCGTCGATGCTCACCACGTAGTCGCCGCGCGCCCGGTGGATGCCGGCGGTGAGCGCGGCCTGGTGTCCCGAGTTGCGGGCGAAGCGGACGATGCGGAACTCCGGCCAGTCCTGCCGGACCTTCTGCAGGACGACGGGGGTGGCGTCCGTACTGCCGTCGTCGACGCCCACGACCTCGTAGTCGACCGCGAGCCCGTCCAGGATCGGCCGCAGCCGCTCGACGGTCAGCGGGAGCGCCTCCTGCTCGTTGTAGATCGGCATCACGACCGACAACAGTGGTGCCGTTGGCATGCGTTGGATCCCACTTTCCGCGACGGCGGGCTGGACGGTCGCCCGACAATAACAGCCGGCCATGAGCAGGCTGTGAGAGCGGGTGAAGGCCTGATGAAGGCCGAAGGGCTCCGCACACCTGGGTGTGCGGAGCCCTTCGGTTCGCCTGTGCGGGACAGACAGGTCAGAACATCAATTACTTGATGATCTTGGTGACCTGGCCGGCGCCCACGGTGCGGCCACCCTCACGGATGGCGAACTTCAGGCCCTCCTCCATGGCGATCGGCTGGATCAGCGCGACCGTCATGGCGGTGTTGTCGCCCGGCATGACCATCTCGGTGCCCTCGGGGAGGGTCACGACGCCGGTCACGTCCGTGGTACGGAAGTAGAACTGCGGGCGGTAGTTGTTGAAGAACGGGGTGTGACGGCCACCCTCGTCCTTCGACAGGATGTAGGACTGGGCCTCGAAGTCGGTGTGCGGCGTGACCGAACCCGGCTTGATGATGACCTGGCCGCGCTCGACGTCCTCGCGCTTGATGCCACGGAGGAGCAGACCGACGTTCTCACCGGCCTGGCCCTCGTCGAGCAGCTTGCGGAACATCTCGATGCCGGTGACCGTGGTGGTGGTCTTGGTCTCCTTGATGCCGATGATGTCGACAGTCTCGTTGACCTTGAGGATGCCACGCTCGATACGACCGGTGACGACGGTGCCACGACCGGTGATCGTGAAGACGTCCTCGATCGGCATCAGGAACGGCTGGTCCACGGCGCGGGCCGGGGTCGGGATGGCCTCGTCCACGGCGGCCATGAGGCCGAGGAGCTTCTCGCCCCACTCCTTGTCGCCCTCCAGCGCCTTCAGCGCGGAGACGCGGACGACCGGCAGGTCGTCACCCGGGAACTCGTACTCCGAGAGGAGCTCGCGGACCTCGAGCTCGACGAGCTCCAGGATCTCCTCGTCGTCCACCATGTCGGCCTTGTTCAGGGCGACGACGATGTAGGGGACGCCGACCTGGCGGGCCAGGAGGACGTGCTCCTTGGTCTGCGGCATCGGGCCGTCGGTGGCGGCGACGACGAGGATCGCACCGTCCATCTGGGCCGCACCGGTGATCATGTTCTTGATGTAGTCCGCGTGACCCGGGCAGTCGACGTGGGCGTAGTGACGCGCCTCGGTCTGGTACTCGACGTGCGCGATCGAGATGGTGATACCGCGCTGCCGCTCCTCCGGCGCCTTGTCGATCTGGTCGAACGGCGTGAAGGGGTTGATCTCCGGGTGAGCGTCGTGCAGCACCTTGGTGATGGCCGCGGTAAGGGTCGTCTTACCGTGGTCAATGTGACCAATGGTGCCGATGTTGACGTGGGGCTTCGTCCGCTCGAACTTCGCCTTCGCCACTGCAGTCCTCCTGAGGACAGTTCTGTACGCCGTGCTGACGTCAGTTGGTCTTTGATCGGGTTTGGGCCCGAGGTGCCGGAAGCACCTCGCACCGTCACGAGGTGTGGTGTCAGGATTCACCAGCGGTGGTTAGAAAAACAAAGTAGCAGGTGGAGGAGCAAAAACAAAAGAATTTGAGAAAGAAAA
>NZ_JBHWIJ010000026.1:28437-48302 GCF_042732255.1 Kitasatospora sp. NPDC059803
GCCCCGCCCGGGGGGGGGGGGGCGGGTGCCCCCCGGGGACAACCCGACCGGATACGCCCGGGACGCCTCCTAATAGCCTAAGGGTTCACAATCGTCCCGAAATATCGGGACGGCCGCGGCCTCGTAGGGAACCGGCTGGAGCCGGTCCTTACTCGCCCTTGGCCTTGGCGATGATCTCCTCCGCCACGGCCTTCGGAACCTCGGCGTACGAGTCGAACTGCATCGAGTAGCTCGCGCGACCAGAGGTCTTGCTGCGCAGATCACCGACGTAGCCGAACATCTCGGAGAGCGGCACCAGCGCCGTGACGACGCGGGCACCGTGACGCTCGTCCATGGACCGGATCTGGCCACGGCGAGAGTTGATGTCACCGATCACGTCGCCCATGTAGTCCTCGGGCGTGGTGACCTCGACGGCCATCATCGGCTCGAGGAGGACCGGCTTGGCCTTCCGCGCGCCTTCCTTGAACGCCATCGAACCGGCGATCTTGAACGCGAGCTCGGACGAGTCGACGTCGTGCGCCTGGCCGTCGAGCAGCTTCACGCGGACACCCTGCAGCGGGTAGCCGGCGAGGATGCCGAACTCCATGGCCTCCTGGCAACCGGCGTCGACCGACGGGATGTACTCCCGCGGCACGCGGCCACCGGTGACCTGGTTGACGAACTCGTAGCCCTCGGCCTGCTCGAGCGGCTCGATCGCGATCTGCACCTTGGCGAACTGACCGGAACCACCGGTCTGCTTCTTGTGGGTGTAGTCGATGCGCTCGACGGCCTGACGGATCGTCTCGCGGTACGCGACCTGCGGCTTGCCGACGTTGGCCTCGACCTTGAACTCACGCTTCATACGGTCGACCAGCACCTCAAGGTGCAGCTCGCCCATACCCGCGATGATGGTCTGGCCGGTCTCCTCGTCCGTGTTGACCTGGAAGGACGGGTCCTCCTCGGCGAGACGCTGGATGGCAACACCCAGCTTCTCCTGGTCACCCTTGGACTTGGGCTCGATCGCGACGCGGATGACCGGGGCCGGGAAGTCCATGGACTCCAGGATGACCGGGTTCTTCTCGTCGGACAGCGTCTCACCGGTGGTGGTCTGCTTCAGGCCCATGACGGCGACGATGTCGCCGGCGCCCACCGACTCGATCTCCTCACGCTTGTTCGCGTGCATGCGGTAGATCTTGCCGATGCGCTCCTTCTTGCCCTTCACGGCGTTCAGCACCGAGGTGCCGGACTCCAGGCGGCCGGAGTAGATCCGGACGAAGGTGAGCTTGCCCAGGTGCGGGTCGGACATGATCTTGAACGCCAGCGCGGCCAGGGGCTCGTCGTCCGAGGCCTTGCGGGTGATCTTGGTCTCCGGGTCGTTGGGCTTGGTGCCCTCAACCGACTCGATGTCCAGCGGCGACGGGAGGTACTTGACGACCGCGTCGAGCAGGGGCTGAACGCCCTTGTTCTTGAACGCGGTACCGCAGAAGATCGGCGTGAAGGCCGACTCCAGGGTGCCCTTGCGGATCGCCTCGTACAGCAGCTCCTCGGGGACGTCCTCGCCCTCCATGGCGAGCATCATCACGTCATCGCTGACGTTCGACACCTCGTCCAGGAGCATCTCGCGGTACTCGTTCGCCTGCTCCTGCAGCTCGGCCGGGATGTCGACGATGTCGTACATCTCGCCCTTGGCGGCCTCGGCGGACCAGACCAGCGCCTTCATGCGGACAAGGTCGACAACGCCCTTGAAGTCCGCCTCGGCACCGATCGGGAGCTGCATGACCAGCGGGGTCGCGCCGAGGCGGTCCACGATGGTCTTGACGCAGAAGAAGAAGTTCGCGCCCGTGCGGTCCAGCTTGTTGATGAAGCAGATGCGCGGGACGCCGTAGCGGTCAGCCTGCCGCCACACGGTCTCGGACTGGGGCTCGACACCGGCGACACCGTCGAACACCGTCACGGCACCGTCGAGGACGCGCAGCGAACGCTCCACCTCTACGGTGAAGTCGACGTGACCCGGGGTGTCGATGATGTTGATGGTGTTGTCGACGTCGTCGACCGTCCAGTGACAGGTCGTCGCGGCCGACGTGATCGTGATGCCGCGCTCCTGCTCCTGCTCCATCCAGTCCATGGTGGCAGCGCCATCGTGGACCTCACCGATCTTGTACGAGACGCCGGTGTAGAACAGGATCCGCTCGGTGGTGGTGGTCTTGCCCGCGTCGATGTGCGCCATGATCCCGATGTTGCGGACCCTGGCGAGGTCAAGGGAGGTTGCAGCCATGGTGGCTCGTTCTCTCTCTGTCTAGTGACGGGGTAGGGACTACCAGCGGTAGTGCGCGAAGGCCTTGTTGGACTCGGCCATCTTGTGGGTGTCCTCGCGACGCTTCACGGAAGCGCCCAGGCCGTTGCTGGCGTCGAGGATCTCGTTCATCAGGCGCTCGGTCATGGTCTTCTCGCGACGGGCGCGGGAGTAACCGACCATCCAGCGCAGCGCCAGGGTGCTGGCGCGGCCCGGACGGACCTCGACCGGAACCTGGTAGGTCGCGCCACCGACACGGCGGGACTTGACCTCGAGGGCCGGCTTGACGTTCTCCAGCGCGCGCTTCAGCGTCACGACCGGGTCCGAGCCGGTCTTCTCACGGACGCCCTCAAGGGCGCCGTAGACGATCCGCTCGGCGGTGGAGCGCTTGCCGTGCAGCAGGATCTTGTTGACCAGCTGGGTGACGACCGGGGAGCCGTAAACCGGGTCGATGATGACCGGGCGCTTCGGGGCGGGGCCCTTACGAGGCATTCTTACTTCTCCTTCTTGGCGCCGTAGCGGCTGCGAGCCTGCTTGCGGTTCTTGACACCCTGGGTGTCAAGCGAACCGCGGATGATCTTGTAGCGGACACCAGGAAGGTCCTTCACACGACCACCGCGCACCAGCACGATGGAGTGCTCCTGCAGATTGTGGCCCTCGCCCGGGATGTAAGCGGTGACCTCGATCCCGCTGGTGAGGCGCACACGGGCGACCTTGCGGAGAGCCGAGTTCGGCTTCTTCGGGGTGGTCGTGTACACACGCGTGCAGACCCCACGACGCTGCGGGGAACCCTTCAGCGCGGGAGTCTTGTTCTTCTCGACCTTGTCCTGCCGGCCCTTTCGGACCAGCTGCTGGATCGTAGGCACCGTTTCTCCGTTTTCTGTGTGCCAAGGCTTGGTAAAACTAACCTGCGGTGATCCCCCGCACACGGCCCCGTGGTCGACCCACGCGGTCGGGTGTGTTGGGCTTATTCCGACACGGAATCCCATGAGCTGATGTACAGCGACGGCGCTCAACGCGCGGGGCGCTGGAAGGCGCTCCGGCTCGGCGCGGCGACCGGTGTGCATGCACGCACAAGGACCCGGGGACACCCCAGGCACAAGGTCAGAGCGTACCTAGCGCATCGGGCGCGGTCAAAACAAATGCAACGCCGCAGGTCGCGACCTTCGGCCGGATGTCCCAGGAGTGTCCCGGACGCGACCACCCGGTGTCGGACCGCCCTCCACCCGCTCTACCACAGCCCGCCGACCGCCGCCACCGGGGCGGGACACGCCCGGGGCGACCCGCTCAGACCGGCACCTGCAGCACCACCAGGAGCAGCAGCGTCCAGAGCGCGCAGCCCGCGTAGCCGAAGAGCAGGCCGAGGGTGGAGACCCAGTCGCCGGCCCGGTCGTGGCGGCTCAGCTGGGCCTTCGCGACGTGCCCGACGACCACCGCGGGCAGCGAGAGGCCGGTCAGACCGAAGACCAGTGAGGTGACCGCCAGCCCGTTGGTGGAGCGAACCGGCGGCGGAGGCGGCGGGAGGAAGGTCGCCGGGACGGGCGGGGCGGCGAAGGCCATCGGCGCCGGCATCGGGCCGGAGGGCAGGTCGGACACCAGCCCGGCCAGCTGGCCGTAGGTCTGCGCGACGGAGGCCTGCTCGTGGCGCTGCTCGTACTCCTCGGCGGAGAGCCGGCCCTCGGCGAACGCGGCCTTCAGCACGTCGATCGTCCGGTCCCGGTCCGCGTACCCGGCACGCATCCCCGCGTGGAACCCGGGCTGCGGGACGGGCTGCGGGACGGACTGCGGTACGGGCTGGGGCTGCCAGCCCCCGGCCGGGCGGCGATCCGGCTCGCCGGGGTCCGAGGCTCCCCACGGTTGAACGGCCATCCGCACCTCCCGGCACCCGGCGCGGCCCCGCGCCCCTCGCTGTCCCTCACTGCCCCTCATAGTGCAGGACGAACGGCGGAGCTGAGTAGTTGCCAATTCCAGCCCGGCACCCGCCGTAACGCGCCGTCCGGACGGCGCGCCTCACCCGTTCGGCCCACTCGCTCAGGGGATCCTCAACTCGGGAGACAGCCCGTTTCCGCAGTGACAGGCTGAGTCCGAGACACCCATCCGCCAGCGAACAGAGAAGGCCGCCATGCAGGCGTCAGCGCCGCCGCCGTCCGACCACCCCGCACCCGTTCCCCCCTCCGCCGTCAGCATCCAGGGGCTGTGGAAGCACTTCGGCGGCCAGGCCGCCGTCGCCGGACTCAGCCTGGAGCTGCCGGCCGGCTCCTTCATCGGCCTGGTCGGCCCGAACGGCGCCGGCAAGACCACCACGCTGTCCATGGCCACCGGCCTGCTCCGGCCCGACCAGGGCACCGTCCTCATCCACGGCGGCGACGTCTGGGCCGACCCGGTCGCGGTCAAGGCCCGGATCGGCATCCTGCCCGAGGGGCTGCGGATGTTCGAGCGGCTCAGCGGCCGCGAACTGCTGCAGTACAACGGGCGGCTGCGCGGCCTGCCCGGCGCCGAGGTGGACCGCCGCGCCGAGGAGCTGCTGGCCGTCCTGGACCTCGCCCGCGACGCCGACAAGCTGGTCGCCGACTACTCCACCGGCATGCGCAAGAAGATCGGTCTGGCCGCCGCGCTGCTGCACAACCCCGACGTGCTGTTCCTCGACGAGCCCTTCGAGGGCGTCGACCCGGTCTCCGCGCAGACCATCCGCGGCGTGCTCAAGCGGTACGCGGCGGCCGGATCCACGGTGGTCTTCTCCAGCCACGTGATGGAACTGGTCGAACAGCTCTGCGACTGGGTCGCCGTGGTCAACGCCGGCCGGGTGATCGCCCACGGCCCGCTGGACACCGTGCGCGGCGGGCGCAGCCTCCACGAGGCCTTCCTCGGCCTGATCGGCGTCCGCGAGGACGACGGCCAGGCGCTCGGCTGGCTCGGCGGCGGAGCGGCCGGAAACGCTCCGGCCGGCGGCGGGCAGCTCGGCGGACAGGCCGGCGGGCAGGCCGGCGCGCAGCTCGGGGGCGGGCAGTGAGCACCGCCCCCGCAGCCGCCCGCACCCCGGTGCCCGACGGGCGGACGGTGGTCCGCGCCCTGGTGGCACTCAAGCTGCGGCTGCTGCGCAACGGCCTGCGGCGCAGCCCCGGCCGGACCGCCGTGTACGTCATCGGCGGCGTCCTCGGCCTGGCCTTCGCGGCCGGCATCGCCTTCGCCCTCGCCATGATGAACGGGCGCTTCGACGGCTCCGGGGACGCCGGGGTGATGCTGCTCGGCGTGCTCACCCTCGGCTGGGCGGCGCTGCCGCTGTTCCTCTTCTCCAGCGACGAGAGCGCCGACCCGACCCGGCTCACCATGCTCCCGCTGCGGCCCGGACCGCTGCTGCGCGGCTCGCTGCTGGCCGCGCTGATCGGGCCCGGCCCGCTGGTCAGCCTGGTGCTGGTGACCGGCGCGGCGCTGTCCGGCGCCAACGGCGGGGCCTCGGCCGCGGCCGCACTGGTCGGCGTCCCGCTGGCCGTGCTCTGCCTGGTCACGCTCTCCCGGGCGGTCGCCGCCGGCAACGCCCGGATGCTCTCCAGCCGGCGCGGCAAGGACTTCGCGATCTTCGGCGGACTGCTGTTCGCCCTGCTCGTGCAGGCCGCCAACGTCGGCTCGCAGAGCGTCTTCGGCCGGCCCGGGGACCACCTCGACCTCAGCCCGCTGGCGCCGATCGCCTCCGTGCTGCGCTGGCTGCCGCCGGTCGGCGCGGCCGACGCGGCCCGCACCGCCGGCGAGGGACGGTACGGGCTTGCGCTGTTCCAGCTCGCCGCGGCCGCGGCGCTGCTCGCCCTGCTGCTGCGCTGGTGGCGCGGCAGCCTCCAGGAGCTGATGGTCACCGCCGACTCCTCCACCCTGGAGGTGGCCCGCGGCGTGCAGAGCTCGCGCGGCTGGAGCTTCCTGCCCGAGGGCCGGGCCGGCGCGGTGATGCAGCGCCACCTCCGGTACGCCTGGCGGGAGCCGCGGGCCAAGGCCGCGGTGTTCACCAGCATCGGCATGACGCTGGTGATCTGCGTGCTGTCGATGGTCCAGGGCTGGTCGAGCGTCTACCTGCTGGCGATGACCGGGATGTTCCTCGGGCTGCAGATGCTCAACCTGTTCGGCATGGACGGCTCGGCGTTCTGGATGGTCGCCGCCACCCTGCTCACCCCGGCCGACGCCCGGGACGAGCTGCGCGGCCGGGCCTACGCGGTGCTGTCGTACGCCATCCCGGTGACGCTGGTGCTCGGGCCCGTGCTGGCCGCCGCCACCGGCGACTGGGCCGGCCTGCCGTCCGCACTCGGCCTCGCGCTCGCCCTGCTCGGCTGCGGCGTCGCGCTCGGCGCGACGCTCAGCGTGCTCGCGCCGTACACCATGCCGGCCGACAGCAACCCGATGCGCAACGCCGCCCCCGGGCAGGGCGGCCTGGTACTGGTCAACCAGTTCGGCTCGCTGTTCGGTGTGGCGTTGCTCTCCCTGCCGGTGAGCGGCTACCTCGGCTGGGCGCTGCTCTCCGCCGGCCCGACCTGGCCGGTCCTGGTGGTCGGCCCGCTCTACGGCGCCCTGATCGCCGCCCTCGGCATCCGTTTCGCGGCCGGGCGGCTGCTGGAGCGCGCCCCGGAGATCCTGGCCAAGGCCGTCGAGCGCTGAGTCGCCTGCGTCACCCCGGAGCGCCCGGTCCCGTCGAAGGGGCCGGGCGCTCCGGCATCATGGGCGGGAGGGCCGGGCCGTCGAGGAGAGCAGGGACACACCGTGGGCAAGCGCGCACAGCAGGACGGGGACGGGGGCGCCGGCCCACTGCTGGAGCAGGCGGTGCGATCGGTGCTGACGGCCCCGGACGAAACGCTGGACCTCGCCCTGGACACCGGGGCGTCGCTGCTCGCCGCCTCGGCCGGGCAGTGGCCGGCGGTCAGCCGGGCGCTGCTGGGGTACGCGGACACCGCCGTCGGCCGCTGCTGGTCCGCCGGGTGGCGCCCGGCCGACCTGGCCCGGGTGGTCCGGCGCGGGCTGAAGCCCGTCCACCTGGCCCTCGCGGTGGACCTGATCGCCGCCGAGGGCCGTCGGCACCCCGCGGCCGCCCTCGACCGGCGCTGGCACGAGCAGCTGCGCGAGCTGGAGGCCGAGGTCTGGTGGCCCGGCGACGAGCAGTACCTCGGTGCCTTCGCCGACCGGCACCGGCTGGACCGCTTCGCGCTCGCCACCGCTGCCCTGGAGCTGCTGCGGACCTGGGGCCGGCTGCCGCCGATCTCCCCGGTCGGCCCCGCGCCCGGCCGGCGGCCGCAGACCGAGCGCACCACGGGCCCGCAGGCCGAACGCACCACGGGCCCGCTGACCGGCGAGCCGCGGATGCTGGCCCGGATCCGGGCGCTGCTGGCCAAGGCCGAGTCCACCGAGTACCCGGAGGAGGCCGAGGCGCTCACCACCAAGGCCCAGCAGCTGATGGCCCAGCACAGCATCGACGACGCGCTGCTGGCCGCCACCGGCGACGACCGGAACACCCCGGCGGCGCTGCGGATCGGCGTGGACAACCCGTACGAGAGCCCCAAGACGATGCTGCTGGACGCCGTCGCGGCGGCCAACCGGTGCCGGGCGGTGTGGGCCAAGGAGTTCGGCTTCTGCACCGTCGTCGGCTTCGACGGCGACCTGGACGGCGTCGAACTGCTCTACACCTCGCTGCTGGTGCAGGCCACCCACGCGCTCAACAAGGCCGGCTCCCGCCGGGACTCGCGCAGCAAGGCGTTCCGGCACTCCTTCCTGGTCGCGTACGCGGCGCGGATCCGCGAGCGGCTGACCGCCGCCACCGAGCGCGCGACCAGCGCCGCCGCGGCCGGCCGGCACCTGCGCGAGGACGGCACCGAGGAGCAGCTGCTGCCCGACGAGCGGCTGCTGCCCGCGCTCGCCGCCCGCTCCGAGGCGGTGGACGACGAGGTCGGCCGGCTGTTCCCCAAGCTGGTCTCGCAGCGGGTCCGGGTGAGCGACGGCGTGGGCTGGGCGGCCGGGCGCGCCGCCGCCGACCGCGCCGCGCTGCACGGGCGCGCCGGGCAGATCCGCCGGTAGACCTGATAGAACGTATCCCGCCATGAACCAAGGGGGATCGACGTGACGGAGTCGGCGGCCGAATCGGGATACCGCGACCGGGTGCGCGGGGCGCTGCTCGGCGGGGCCGTCGGCGATGCGCTGGGCTGGCCGGTGGAGTTCCAGCAGCTCCACCAGATCCAGCAGCGGTACGGGCCGGACGGCGTGACCGGGCTGCCGGCCGGCGCCGGGCCGGTCGAAGTCACCGACGACACCCAGATGACCCTGTTCACCGCCGAGGGCCTGATCCGCGCGTTCGTCCGCGGCTGGACGGGCGGCGGCGGCTCGGTGCCGGAGGCCGTCCACGCCGCCTACCGGCGCTGGCTGCTGACCCAGCGCCAGGACTCGCCGGACACCGCGCCGCAGCCCCGCCCGTACGACGGCTGGCTGCTGACCAGGCCCTTCCTGTACGCGTCGCGGGCGCCCGGCAACGCCTGCATGAGCGGGGTGGCCGAGCACCCGGAGTTCGAGTCGCCGTCCGTGATCGGGCAGCCGGGGCCGATCAACCCGGAGTCCAAGGGCTGCGGCACGGTGATGCGCTCGGCACCGTTCGGGCTGGCCCGGCTGGGCGTCGAGCTGTCCTTCGGGCTGGCCGTGCAGTGCGCCCAGCTCACCCACGGGCACCCGACCGGCTACCTCTCGGCAGGCGCCTTCGCGGCGCTGGTCGAGCGGCTCGCCAACGGGACCGAGCCGTGGGCGGCGGTCGGCGAGACCGTGGAGCAGATCCGCGAGCTGCCGGGGTCCAAGGAGACGGTGCAGGCGCTGGCCCGGGCCGTCCGGGTGGCCCAGGAGTCGCAGCCGACGGCGGAGTCCGTGGAGCGGGTCGGCCTCGGCTGGATCGCCGAGGAGTGCCTGGCCATCGCGGTGTACTCGCTGCTGGCGACCACCCTCGAACCCGACCCGGTACGCAGCGCGCTGCTGCTGTCGGTGAACCACTCCGGGGACAGCGACTCCACCGGCGCGGTCTGCGGCAACCTGGTCGGCGCCGCGTACGGCGCCTCGGCGCTGCCCGCCGAGTGGGCGGGGGCGGTCGAGGGCCGGGCAGAACTGCTGCGGGTCGCGGATGACCTGCTGGTGCTGTTCGGCAGCCGCGACCCGGCCCACCCGGCGCTCGGCGGGCGCTACCCGGCCTGGTGACGCCCGGTCCTCCTCCGGCGGCTTCGCCTGCTTCGTCCGCTTCGCCTGCTTCGTCTGCGGGTCGGCTCAGGGCGCCTGCGGGTCGGCTCAGGAGGCCTGCGGGTCGGTGACCTGGCCGAGGAACAGCGGCCGCCCGTCGGCGGTGTCGCGGATCAGGAACAGGAACGGCCGGTCGATGTGCAGTTGGACGGACTCCGGCGCGGCCGGCGCCGCCATCGCCGCCACCCCGGCGCCGCTGCCGGCCGCCGCGACCGTACCGTCCTCGTTCACCTCGACGGTGGCCTTCTGCACCACCGCGCCCAGGACGAGCGGCTCCTTGGCGGTGATGCCGGTGAAGTCGGGCGCGTCGAAGGCCGCCTTGACGCCGAGTGAGCGCAGGGCGGGGACGAGGTCGTTGGCCGTGTCGAAGTGGAACCGCGGCAGGGTCAGGTCGACGGACCGCTCGCCGAGCCCGCCGAGGATCCGGTCGAGCTGGGCCTGGTCCAGGCCCTTGCTGAAGGCCGCGTACCCGCCCTGCGCGGGGACGATCAGATCCATCGCCAACCCACCTCCCACGTAAGGGAGTTCGACGGCCTGCCAGGGTTCGCCGACGATGCCGCCGGAGCCCTCGGCGTACCGGAGGGTGCCGGTGCGGCTCATCGTGCTCACCGACGGGGTGGAGCCGTCCAGCCGGTGGAAGGGGCGCTCGGAGGTGTTCGCGGGCTTGAACCCGGAGGCCCACGCCGCCTTCAGGTAGAGCGCGTCGGTGAGCGCCAGCCGGGTGTCGGCGGTGATCTGCCGCGGGCCGAAGAGCTCCTTGATCCGCCCCTCGGTGGCCTTCTCCACCGCCGCGTTGATGCTCCCGCGGGCGCCGGCCGGGTCCCTGGCGAAGTCGACGGGGTGCACGCCGGTGTCGAAGGCGGCGGCGAGCGTGTCCAGGTAATCCGGGGCGACGGCCAGGCCCTGCTGCGTCCACAGGGCGTCGGAGCGGCGCAGGACGACCTGGTCGCCGCCGGCCCGGCTCCCGCTGTCCGGCGCGCCGACGGCGAGGGCGTACTGCCGCGGGTCGAGCCCGGTGTGCAGGGCCTTGGCCAGCTCCTCGGCGGTGGCGCCGCGCGCCCCCGGCAGCAGCATCCCGAGCACGCTCGCCAGCCCGGCCGGCGAGACCACGACGTTGCGCCCCGCCCCGTCCGGCGTCGCGGTCAGCGCGTGCAGCAGGTCCAGCCCGAAGGCGCTGGTCCCGGCCGCCACCGCCGCCACCTGCCCCGGATCCACCGCCGCCCGGCTCCCCGACGCCGAGGCCCGCACCACCACGGGCCCCCCGCCCACCGCACTCCCGCACCCGGCCAGCGCCGGACCGGCCGCCAACCCGGCGGCGAGAAGCAGCCCCACCCGACGGCGGGAACGGCCATGCCCTGCGGTGCTGCGCTTCGTCATGGCCCTTCGACGCACCACCCCCGAACCCGGTTCCCCCCGGGCCCGGAACACAGGTTGTGGAGCTCAGTCCCAGAGCGCCCCGAGCGCGAGCAGCTCGTCCCGGTACTCGATCCGCTCCACCCACTCCTGCGGCCAGACCGACTCCCCGTGATGGGCCCCGGCGAAGGCGCCGGTCAGACAGGCCAGGGAGTCCGAGTCGCCGCTGGAGTAGGCGGCCCGGCGGACGGCGGACACCGGGTCGTCCGGCAGCAGCAGAAAGCAGAGCAGGCCGGTGGCGAAGGCCTCCTCGGCGACCCAGCCCTCACCGGTGGCCAGACACGGGTCCGCTTCGACGTCGGGCGCGGCGAGCGCGGCGTCCAACTGGTCGAGCACGGCCAGGCAGTCGTCCCAGCCGCGGGCGATGACGTCCTGCGGCGAGCGGCCGTACCAGCGCGCGGAGAGGTCGCCGAGCCAGAACTCGTCGTACCGCTCGCGGCTCGCCAGCACGTACGCCCGCAGCACCGCGGGCAGGCCGGCCGGCGGAACGCCCTCGGCGAGCTTGCGGATGGCGTACGCGGTGAGGTCACTGGCGGCGAGTGCGGTCGGGTGCCCGTGGGTGAGCGCGGACTGCAGCTGCGCGGCGCCCGCGAGCTGGCGGGCGTCGAGTTCGCGGATCAGTCCGACCGGAGCGACCCGCATGTTGGCGCCGCAGCCCTTGGAACCGACGTCGCTCGCCTGCTGCCAGCGGTACTCGGGGCGGCTCAGCCGCTCGCAGGCGCGCAGGCAGGTCATGCCGGGAGCACGGTTGTTCTGCGGGGAGCGCCACCAGTCGACGAACTCCTCGCGAACGGGCCGCTCCAGCCGTAGCGGGGTGAGCGGCCCGCGCTCCAGGGCAATGCGCAGACCACGGCCGAGGGCGAGGGTCATCTGGGTGTCGTCGGTGACCAGCGCCCTTGGGGGCAGCGGAAGTTGCCGCCAGTCCGGGTGGTCGTCGGCAATCATCTCTACCGTCTTGAACTCGGTCACCCGGCCGATCGCATCCCCGATCGCCAGCCCCAGCAGTGACCCCGTCGCCTTGCCCACAGCTCTCCCCCGTTCCTCGAACCGACCCCGACCTGGCCCCGACCTCGATCTAGACCTCGACCACCAGTTCCCTGAGGCCCCGGATCACGTAGCCCGGGTTCCACTCGGGTTCGCGGGCCAGGCGCAGGCCGGGGGCGCGGCGCAGGAGGGCGCCGTAGGACTCGGTGAGTTCCAGTCTGGCGAGCGGGGCGCCGAGACAGAAGTGGATTCCGGCGCCGAAGGTGATGTGGGGGTTGTCGGTGCGGCCGAGGTCGAGGCGGTCGGGGTCGGTGAAGCGCTCGGGGTCGCGGTTGGCGGAGCCGAAGAGGAGGGCGACCTCGGAGCCGCGCGGGATGGTGACGCCGCGCAGCTCGATGTCCTCCAGGACCCACCGTTCGAACAGCTGCAGCGGGGTGTCCCAGCGCATCAGCTCCTCGATGGCGGTGGGCAGGAGCGCGTCGGTCGCGCCGCGCAGCCGGGCGAGTTCACCGGGGTTGCGGAACAGCGCCCACCAGCCGTTGCCGGTGGTGTTGACGGTCGCCTCGTGGCCGGCGTTGAGCAGCAGCACGCAGGTGGAGATCATCTCCTGCTCGCTGAGCGCGTCGGAGCCCTCCTGGGCCTGGATCAGCGCGCTGATCAGGTCGGTGCCGGGGGCGGTGCGGCGTTCGCGGATGAGGGCGCGCAGGTAGTCGGAGAACTCGGTGCTCGCGGTGACGGCCTTGCGGGCGGCCTCCTCGCTCGGGTTGAGCTCGTACATGCCGGTGATGTCGGCGGACCAGGGCCGCAGCAGGTGCCGGTCGCTCTCCGGCACGCCGAGCATCTCGGCGATCACGGCGACCGGCAGCGGCTCGGCGACGGCGGCGATCAGGTCGCCGCCGCCGGCCGCGAGCAGGCCGTCGACGAGTTCCCCGGCGAGCCGCTGGACGGTCGGCCGCAGGCCCTCGACCATGCGCGGGGTGAAGGCCTTGGAGACCAGCCGGCGGATCCGGGTGTGGTCGGGGGCCTCCAGGTCGAGCAACCCGAAGTCGTTGAGGGTGTGGAAGGGCTCGTGCGCCGGGTCGGGTTCGGGCCGGCCGAACTCCTGGTGGCTGAAGCGGTGGGTGTAGGTGCGCCCGAGCCGCCGGTCGCGCAGGAGCGCGCTGACGTCCTCGTGCCGCGAGACGAGCCACTGCCCGGTCGGCTCGAAGTACGTCACCGGCGCGTGCTCGCGCAACTCGGCGTACGCGTCGTACGGGTGGGCCACGAACGCCGCCGACCAGGGGTCGAACTTCGCCGTCGTCGTCATCGCTCGATCACTCCAGGCCATGAGGGGGGAGCCGGAAGGATCATCGTACGCATGCGGTTCACCCGTTTTTAAGCCCCTTTCCTCAGGCCTCCCGGCGACCACCCGAAAATCCGGGTGCGCCGCGTCAACTCCCGCCGCAGACTGGGCCGGTCACCCCACCACTTGCCAAGGAGCCCCGTGCAGGGAGCAGTCAGCGTCTCGCCCGTCCAGATTCCCGAGTTGCTGCTCGGGCTGGCCACCGTCCGGCCGGTGTTCCTCTGGGGCGCGCCCGGGATCGGAAAGTCCTCGCTGGTAAGGGAGTTCGCCGAGTCGCTCGGCCTGGAGTGCGTGAGCCTGGTCGGCACCCAGCTCGCCCCGGAGGACCTGATCGGTGTCCCGCAGCTGACCCCGGAGGGCCGTTCCCGGTTCTGCCCGCCCGAGCAGATCGCCCGCGATGAGCCGTACTGCCTGTTCCTGGACGAGCTCAACGCGGCGACCCCGGACGTCCAGAAGGCGTTCTACTCGCTGATCCTGGACCGCCGGATCGGCTCGTACGAGCTGCCGCCCGGCTCGATCGTGATCGGCGCCGGGAACCGCGCCACCGACGGCGCGCTCGCCCGACCGATGGCGTCCGCGCTGGTCAACCGCATGGTCCACGTGCACCTGCGGGCCAGCGCCGCGGACTGGCTGGGCTGGGCGGCCGGCGCCGGCATCCACCCCTGGGTCGTCGACTACGTCACCGACCGCCCCGACCACCTGTGGTCCGCCCCGCCGAAGACCGAGGAGCCGTTCTCCACCCCGCGCGCCTGGCACATGCTCTCCGACGCGCTGCACTCCTTCGGCCCCACCCTGGACGAGGAGACCCTCAAGGTGCTCGCGTACGGGCTGCTCACCCCGCAGCACGCGATCGCCTTCTGCGGCTACGCCAAGATCGTCCGCAACGCCTACGGCCTGGAGGCGATCCTCAAGGGCGACGCCCGCTGGCCGCACCGGCTGGAGGACCGCGACCTGCTCTACTACCTGGCCGACGCCTTCCGCGGCCGCCTCGTCAAGGAGCTTCCAGCCAGCAAGGAGCACGCCTCGGGGGCGCAGCGGCAGACCGCCTTCCGGGCCAAGTCGCTGCTGGTGCAGCTGGCCGAGATCTCGGTGGAGGTCGCCCAGACGGTGATCGCCGACGGCGCGGACGGCAATCCGGTGCTGCCCTCCTGGTTCCTGATCGAGGCGGCCCGGGACATGCCCCGGCTGGTCGAGGCCCGCCGGTGAGCCCTTCCGTCCAGAAGGGTGCGAAGAAGCCGGACCCGGGCGCGGAGGTCTTCGCCGAGGGGGTCCGGCTGCTGCGCCAGAACCCGGCCTTCGACGCCGTGCCCGCCGATTTCTGCCGCCGGGACGACTGCGGGCTGGCCCCGACCGGCGGCTGGGCGGTGGTCGACTCCGACGGCACCGTGCACGTCAACCCGCGCCGCCGGGCCGAGCCGGACGAGTGGGCCTGGGTGCTGGCGCACTGCCTGCTGCACCTGGGCTTCGGCCACGTCCCGGCCGCCAAGGGTGTCCGGGTCCAGCCCGACGCCTACGAGGAGGCGGCCCGCTGCGCGGTGGTGAACCGTTTCCTCGCGACCTTCCCCGTCGGCCGCCCCCCGGTCGCCCTCCCGCAGGAGTACCCGGGCGGCGACGAGGAGGAGCTGGCCGCCCGCTGGCGCCGCGACGGCCTGCCGCCCGCCGTCACCGCCGGGACGGCCGGCACCGCCGACCACGACCAGCTGCTGGTCGAGTGGCAGGACTACGGCCACACCCCGAAGGACTGGTCGGCGGCCTTCGCCGCCGCCCTCACCCGCACCATGTCCGCCGCGATGGACCGGGCCGGCGGCCGTTTCGACCGGGAGACCGGCGAGCGCCTGCCCGTACGGCCGTGGACCAGGGCGCTCGGCTGGTTCGTCTCCTCCTACCCGCTGCTCGGCGGCATCGCGGCCGGCCTCACCGTCGTCGCCGACGCCGAACTGGCCCGCGCCCACGGCATCTCCATCGCCGCCGTCAACGCCGAGGCCGGCGAGGTCTACATCAACCCGCTGCGCCAGCAGACCGACGAGGAGTGGCGGTTCATCCTCGGCCACGAGATGCTGCACGCCGCCCTGCGGCACGGCGAGCGCCGCGGCGGCCGGGACCCGTTCCTCTTCAACGTCGCCGCCGACTACGTCATCAACGGCTGGCTGCTGGAGATGGGCGTCGGCGACATGCCCGAAGGCCTGCTGCACGACCCCCAGCTGAAGGGGCTGTCGGCCGAGGAGGTGTACGACCGGATCGTCCGCGACGAGCGCCGGATCCGCCGGCTCGCCACTCTGGCCGGCAAGAACCGCCCGGACATCCTCGGCGCACCGCTGGACCGCGGCCCGCGCGACTACGTGGACCTCGACGACTTCTACCGCCGCGGCCTCCAGCAGGGCTTCGAGCTGCACCAGCGCGACCGCGGGCTGCTGCCCGCCGGACTGATCGAGGAGATCCGCGCCCTCGCCCACCCGCCGCTGCCCTGGGACGCCCGGCTGGCCCGCTGGTTCGACGAGTTCGTGCCCCGTCCGGAGCCGGTCCGCAGCTACTCCCGCCCGGCCCGCCGGCAGTCCGCCACCCCGGACATCCCCCGGGCCGGCCGCTACCACCCGCCGGAGGAGGTGCCGCGCTGCACCTTCGGCGTCGTCCTGGACACCTCCGGCTCGATGAACCGGGTCCTGCTCGGCAAGGCGCTCGGCGCGATCGCCTCGTACGCGGCCGCCCGGGACGTGCCCGCGGCCCGGGTGGTGCACTGCGACGCCGCACCGCACGACGCCGGGTACGTCCCGGTCGGCGAGATCGCCGGCCGGGTCCGGGTGCGCGGGCGCGGCGGCACCGAGCTGCAGCCGGGCGTCGACCTGCTGGAGCGGGCCGAGGACTTCCCGCGCGGGGCGCCCGTGCTGGTGATCACCGACGGCGCGTGCGACGTGCTGCGGGTGCGCCGCGAGCACGCCTTCCTGGTCCCCCGGGGCGCCGGGCTGCCGTTCACCCCGCGCGGACCGGTGTTCCGGATGAGCTGACGGGCGCCCGCCCCTCCCCTGCGGGAGCGGCCGCCCGTCCGTACCGCCCGGCCAGACCGCCCAGCCAGACCAGCACCGGTCAGGCCAGTGCCGGGCGGGGCCCGGCGGCGCGGCGGGCCAGCGGGGCCAGCGCCGCCAGGTAGCAGACCGCGGCCACCGGGATCAGCGCCAGGTCGGCCCCCGAGGCGGCGGTGCCGACCAGCATCAGCACCGGGCTCCACCAGGGCAGCGTCCGGGCCGCACCCACCGCGGCGGCGACCAGCAGGGCCAACAGGCCGACGTAGAACAGCAGCGGGCCGATCTGGTAGACCGCCGGCAGCACCCCGGGGACGCCCTGGACTCGGTCGAACATCCGCGACTGCCCGGCCTTGTCCGCCGCCGCCAGGCCGACGTACAGATCGATCCCGATCTGCACCAGCGAGGCCGCCAGGCCGGCGAACGCCGTCCCGAGCGCGGCACCGGCCGCGAGCCGCCCGGCCGTGGTGCCGCGCGGGGCGAGCAGCCCGCGCAGGGCGAGCAGGACCGGGGCGAACAGCAGCAGCCCGGCGAACATCGCGGTGTGGCCGACCGTCCAGCCGAGGCCGGGCTCCCGGGAGCCCGGGATCAGCCGGATCCCCCCGTAGAGGGCCATCAGGGCGGGGGCGCCGACGACGGCGTAGGCGGTACGGCGGTTCTCCTGCGGGGTGTTCATCCGACGATCTCCTGTGGTGATCCGCGGCCCCGGCAGGTAGCTGGTGGCCCGTGGTCCGTTCCGACACCACAGATGCTGTCCGCCGCACCCCTCGTCGCGGATCGCCCGCACCGGCGAACCCGCCGCCTCCCCCGCACGGGGGAGCCCCGACCAAGGGCGCCGCGCCCGGCGTGATCCGCAAGAGATCCCCTACGCCTCCCCCGCCACCACCGCGCCGGCCTCGTACGCGAACACCACCGCGTGCACCCGGTCCCGCAGCCCCAGCTTGCTCAGCACATTGCTGACGTGCGTCTTCACCGTGTGCTCGCTGACCACCAGCTCGGCCGCGATCTCCGCGTTGGAGAGCCCGCGCGCCAGCAGCCGCAGGGTCTCCTGCTCACGCAGGGTGAGCTGCTCCAGCAGCTTGGACGGCGGCCGCAGCGCCCGCTCGGGCGAGCCCGGGCGGCGGGCGGCGAACTCGCCGATCAGCCGCCTGGTCACCGAGGGCGCGAGCAGCGCCTCCCCGGAGGCCACCATCCGCACCCCGTGCGCCAGGTCGTCCCGCCGGACGTCCTTGAGCAGGAAGCCGCTGGCGCCCGCGTACAGCGCGTCGAAGACGTAGTCGTCGGCGTCGAAGGTGGTCAGCATGATCACCTTGGTGGACGGGAACTCGGCGCAGACCCGGCGGGCCGCCTCCAGCCCGTCCATGACCGGCATCCGGACGTCCAGCAGCAGGACGTCCGGGCCGTGGGCGCGGACCGCCTCGACCGCCTCGGCGCCGTCGCAGGCCTCGGCCACCACCTCGATGTCGGGCTGCGCGTCCAGGATCATCCCGAACCCCGCCCGCACCAGCTCCTGGTCGTCCGCGACGACCACCCGAATCGGCTTCATCCGCCCGCCTTCTCCACCAAGCCCGCCACCCCCAACGGCAGCCGGGCACTCACCAGGAAGCCCTTGCCCTCCGGTCCGGGTCCGGCCTCGGCCCGCCCGCCGCAGGCCGCCGCCCGCTCCCGGATGCCGACCAGCCCGCGGCCGCCGGACCAGCCGTTCACCACGCCGCCGACGGTCACCGGCAGCCCGCGCCCGTTGTCGGACACCACGACCTCCAGGGTGTCCCCGGACCGCCGCACCCGGACCGCCACCCGGTCGGCGCCGGAGTGCTTGACCGTGTTGGTCAGCGCCTCCTGCACGATCCGGTACGCCGCGGCCTGGAGGTCGGCGGGCACCGCGCCCAGCCCGTCGGCCAGTTCGAGCTCCACCGCCGGTCCGGCCCGGCGCACCCGCTCGGCCACGTCGGCGAGTTCGGCCAGCCGGGGCTGCGGGGCCAGCTCAGGACCGGCCCCCTCCTCCTTCAGCACTCCGAGGACGCGCCGCAGTTGGACCATCGCGTCGCGGCCCGCGTCGGCGATGGTGTCGAAGGCGCGGATCGCCCGGTCCGGGTTGGCGTGCACCACCAGCGGCCCGGCCTCGGCCTGGATGATCATCAGCGAGACGGCGTGCGCCAGGATGTCGTGCATCTCCCGGGCGATCCGGGCCCGCTCCTCCACCACCGCGCGGCCCGCCTCACTGGCCGCCCGTTCCCCGGCCTCGCGGGCCCGCTCGGCCTCCAGCCGGGCCAGCCGCCGCTGGGCGCGCACCAGCGAGCCGAAGACGAACGAGCCGACCGAGGTGAGCAGGCTGAACAGCATGCCGTTGGGCGAGTGGGTGCCGATCACGTTGGCGACCACCACCACCGCCAGCACCGTCCAGCGCTGCCGGTCCGGGGAGCGCTCCGCCACCGTGTAGATGCCGATCACACCGGCCAGCGGCACCTGCGGACTCGCCGAGTGCGCCACCACGGACAGCGTCATGAAGGCCACACTGCCCGCCGCCAGCGCGGCCAGCGGCGCCCGGCGCCGCCAGGGCAGCGACAGCGAGGTGGACACCGCCACCAGGTAGACCCACCACGGCCAGGCCCTGTCGTCGTTGCCGACCGCCCAGACCGAGATCCCGGCCGATGCCACGGCCAGCAGCGAGTCCAGCACGTACGGACTCAGCCCGGCCGACCAGCTCCGCCAGCGCGCCGCTCGCACCACCGCAGCCCCTCCCCCGTGTCCGGGGGCGCCGCCCCCGCGGAGAAGATCATGCCCTACCGGCAGGACCTCCGGAACGGCCCGGTCAGACACCGTCGACCGACACCCCGCCGGCGCCCGTACGCGCCGTGATGCTGCGCGCGGCCCCCGGCTGCGAGGGGATCCCGAGCTCCACTCCGCCGGCCCCGGCGTGCGCGTCCACCGCGTACGCCTCCCCGGCGGGCACCCTGACCCGCACCCCGCCGGTCTCCGCCTCCGCCTCCACCTTCACGGGTGCCGCCGCGAAGTCGGCCCGCACCCCGCCGGTCCGGGTGCTCAACCGGACGGTCTGCGAGGTCAGCCCGGTGGCCTCGACCCCGCCGGTGTCCACCGAGGCCTCCACCTCGGCGGCCAGCCCGACCAGCCGCACCCCGCCGGTCTCCTGGGTCACCCGCACCTTCGTCCCGGCCGGCACCTGCACGGTGTACCCGACGCCGCAGCCCCGGCAGTCGTACGTCAGCCGCAGCACGCCGTCCTTCACCTCGTGCGTGGTCCGCGGCGCCTCGCCCCGGTAGTTCTGCGCCTCGGTCACGTGCACCGCGTCGCCGCCGCCGGTCACCACGATCCCGCCGGTGTGCGCCTCGACCACCAGTTCCCTGACCGGCTCCGACACCCCGTAGTCCACGGTCCGGTGCTCCTGGTCGTCCCCGAAGGGCAGACAGGCGGACATACCGACCAGCACCGTCCCCGTGATCGCCATCGCGCCCAGTACCCGCTTCATGCCCGGCCCCCTTCGAAAGCCCCGTCGTCCCGACACGCGAAGCCTCCCCCGGCCGCCTCCTCCCCCGCCTCCCTCACCAGAGCGGTTCCGGCCCCTCCCCCGCACGAGGGT
>NZ_JBHWIJ010000027.1:0-36318 GCF_042732255.1 Kitasatospora sp. NPDC059803
CCGACGACATGATCGAGGTCGACGCGGAGGTGGCGATGAGGGTCGTGTTCGTGCATGGGGCGTGCGTGCGGGACGGTTCGTGGTGGTGGCACCGCGCCGCCGACCTGCTTCAGGAGCGAGGGGTTCCAAGCGTCGCCCCGGCGCTGCCGAGCTGCGGCGAGGCGGGCCCGCCCGGCGGCGTCGGCGGTCCGGGGCTGCGCGAGGACGTCGCCGCGGTGCGGCGGGTGCTGCAGGCCGGCGACGAGCCGACCGTCGTGGTCGCCCACAGTTACGGCGGTGTCGTCACCGCGGAAGCCGCCGCGGGAGTCGGGGCGGTGCGCCACCTGTTGCTGGTCTCCAGCTATCTGCCCGAGGTCGGACAGAGCCTGTCGGAGTTCGGGGACGGCCGCCCCGCCCCGTTCCTCGACGTCGACCCCGACACCGGCACGTTCAGGGTCCGCTCCGAGCTGCTCGTGGACACGTTCCTCCAGGACTGCGACCCCGAGGTCCAGGCGCAGGCGGCGGTCCACCTCGCCCGGCAGAGCGTGCGGGTGACCGGGCAGCCGGTCCGGGCTGCCGCATGGCAGCAGGTGCCCTCGACCTACCTCGTCTGTGCTCAGGACCGGGGCACCCCGCCGCGACTGCAGCGCGAGTTCGCCCGCCGGGCCGGCAGCGTCGTCGAGCTCGACGCCGGCCACCACCCGTTCCTGTCCCAGCCGGCAGCGGTCCGGGACCTGCTGCTGCGCCTGTGACGGCGGCGACTGAACACCTCCTGGGACGCCGAACGCACCGACGCCCCGAGGCGCACCGTCTCAACCCTGCGACGGCGTCCAGAACGCGGTGATCCTCGCGGCTCCGGGCCCGATCCCCTGCCAGGAACCGTCGAACGCGAGGACGGCCACGGAGGCCGTCGGGAACCCGGACTCCTCCACCCGCCGAGAGAGGTCGCCGTCGGCCGTTCCGACGAGGAGCCGGACCAGCTCGGGCAGGCTCGGATTGTGTCCGACGACGACCAGGTCGCCCACGTCGTCCGAACTCCCCCGCACCATCGCGACCAGCTCGCCGGTCCCCGCCTCCCCCCGATGGATCTCCACACTGAGGTCGTAGAGCCCCTGCTCGTGGACCGTCTCGGGGAGGCGCGGCAACGCGGCGCCCACGCGTTCCCAGGTCTCCCTGGTCCGGCGGGCGCCGGACACCCGCGCGAGATCGGGCGTGATGCCGGAACCCGCGAGCCATCGTCCGGCCCGGGACGCCTCCTCCTGCCCCCGCTCGTCGAGGCGCCGTTCCTGGTCGACCGCCGTCTCCCGTTCGGCCTGCGCATGACGGATCAGGACGAGCCTGCGGCCGGTACCCACGATCACGTTGACCTCCCCATGTCCGCGGGCCGTGGCGCGGCTCGGCGGAATCGCTTGATCCTTTGCATCCGAACACTATCCGGCCGCAGGTCCGCACAGCCGCGGTCTCCGGGTGGTGCCCCGTCACACCGGTGCGGTCGGGACGTCAGGGGGTCGGGATCCGCTGGGTGAGGAAGAGGGCCGCACGGTCGAGTGCCTGGTCGGCTTCGTCCAGGGTGCCGCCCGCGAAGGCCTGGAAGACGTGGGGGGCGTCGGCGGTGATGTCGAGGATGACGTCGACTCCGGCGTCGCGTGCGCGGGCGGCGAGGCGGGTGGAGTCGTCGAGGAGGATCTCGTTGGCGCCCACCTGGATGAGGAGTGGGGGGAAGCCGGTCAGGTCGGCGAAGAGGGCCGGGCTGAGGAGGGGCTGCTCGGGGTCCTGGCCGGCGAGGTACATGGCCCCGGTGTGCGTCACGGCCTCGCGGGTGAAGATCGGGTCGATGCCCTCCTTGGTCGTCATGCTCTCCCCGCTCCGGGTGGCGTCCAGGCCCGGGGAGAAGACCACGATCGCGGCGGGCAGCGGCAGGCCCGCGTCGCGGGCGGCGAGGGCGGTGGTGACCGCGAAACCGCCGCCGGCGGAGTCCCCGGCGAACGCGATGGCGGACGGCTCCAGGCCGCTGTCGAGGAGGGCGCGGTAGGCGCTCAGGTTGTCTTCCAGACCGGCCGGGAACGGGTGCTCGGGGGCCAGCCGGTAGTCCACCGAGTACGCGTCGAGCCCGGTCTTCGAGACGAGCTGCGCGGTCAGCGACAGCGCGGTCTCGGGAGAGCCGAAGACGAAGCCGCCACCGTGGAAGTACAGGATCGTGCCCGGGCGCGCGCCGTTGTCCGGTGTGACGTGCAGGGCGGGCCGGCCGCCGAGCGCGGTCTGACTGGTGCGGACGTCGTCCGGCACGATCATCGTGTCCATGAGCGCCCTGAACCCGGCGCGCAGCTGCTCGACGGAGCGTTGGCCCTCCGGTCGGGGCCGGCGGAGCATCGCGTCGATCTTGGCGAGCTGTTCCTTGCTCATCTGCGTTCCTCCTATGAAATGGCTTCCTCTACACTATATGCCGTGGAATATACATCGGATGGCGCCGCCGACCTCCAGGGATTCTTCGCGGATCTCGTCCGCTGCGAGACGCGCCTGTACAACGCGCTGAACGACCGCCTGCGCGAGCGACACGGCATCGTGACCTCGCAGTTCGAGTTCCTGCGGTTCCTACGCGAGCACCCGGGGGCCCGGGTGGCCGACCTCGCCGCGGAGTTCGCCATCGGAGCCGGCGCGACCAGCAAGGGCGTCGACCGCCTGGAGAAGCAGGGCTGGATCGTCCGCCAGGCCAACCCGGCGGACCGCCGGTCCTCACTGCTGACCCTGACCGACGACGGCTCCCAGCTCCTCGACGCCGCCGAGGCGACCTTCACCGCGGGCCTGAGCGAACTGGTCGAAGGCACCCTCGACCAGTCCACGACGGCCGCCGCCGCCCAGGCCCTCCGCCGGCTGCGCTCCGCGCTCGAACGCGACCAGATCGGCACCCCCACCGGCTGAAGGCGCAAGCCCGGCCACCTGCTCGCCTACGCGCGGCCCGGCGACACCGCGCTCCGTTGTCGTCACCTTCTGCGAAGGCCCTGCTGGGGTTGCCTCCGCGGCCGACAAGGCGCACGCTGGGGGGTGTCCCCTGGAAGCCGCGTAGGGCGAGAGCCCCACGGAAAGCAGGGAGCTCGGGAGCATCACCGCCCCATCCGGAGGAGCGGCCCCACCCCGAGCAAACCCGGGTGAAACGAACCGTCCGATCCGACTGCGCACGGACGGAGGCCCCAGCGGGGGTCGCTCTCGGAACAACATCACGCCGCGTCGTACGCGACGCTCGCTCCGTCCGGCCAGTGAGCACGGACGGCACCAACGAAGCATGAACAGGCGTCAAGAACGAGAGTGTAAGTCGCAGGAGCAGTAGAGGCCCCCTCCTGGTAGAGGGGGCCGACGCCTGCGCCGGGCAGACCTCGACGCCCCGCACGAACAGCGGCACTCGCCGCCGTCTCAAGCCCTCCCCTGTCGGCCTCGGTGTCCGTTCGGGGAAGGGCTCAGCCGTCCAGTGAGAGTGCGTTCTTGGCGTGCGCGACGGATACCTCCGAGGCGGGCCCGCCGGGGTTCTCGGTGGCCAGGGCCTGGTTGAGGGTGACGAAGGGGCGCATCCGCCGCTCGTAGCGGGCATATGCGGCGCGGTGGTCGCCGCCGGCCCGGGCAAGGCAGTCGGCCAGCACGTGGGCGCCCACGAGGGCCAGGCTGGTGCCCTGCCCCGAGAGGGGGGAAGGGCAGTAGCCGGCGTCTCCGAGCAGGGTCACCCGGCCCCGCGACCACGGGTCCATGCGGATCTGGGCCATGGCGTCACAGTAGAAGTCGGGGGCCTTCCGGGCGGCCTCGGCCAAGCGGGTCCCTTCCCAACGCATCGATACGAGCTTGTCCACGACGAGTTGCCGGAGGGCGCCGCCGCCCCGGAGGTCGTGGGTGAGGGGGGGCGGACTCGAAGCCGAAGGCGATCCTGAGTTCGGTGTTGTCGCGTACGGGCATGATGCCGAAGCCCGCGTCGCCGTCCCGCAGCCACACCTGCCAGTTGTCCAGGGCGAGGAAGTTGTCCGCGCTGAACACCGAGAGGTAGCTGCCCAGGTGGTGGGCGAAACGCTCCTCCGGCCCGAAGGCCAGGCGCCGTACGGTGGAGTGCAGGCCGTCAGCCCCGACCACGAGGTCGAAGCTGCGGGACGGTCCGTGCGCGAAGTCGACGCGCACGCCGGTGTCGTCCTCGTCGAGCGCGGCGATGCTGTCGCCGAAGAGGTACTCGACGCCTGCGCGCGCGTGCTCGTACACCATCCTCACCAGGTCCTCGCGCAGCACCTCGATGTCTTCGCTGTCGAGCCGTCCGCTGCTGAAGGTCGCCTCGGTGGAGCGGTCGACCTCGCGGCCGTCGGGGCCGAGGATCGACATGCCGCGCATCCGGGTCCGTACGCTACTTGCCTGCTCCAGCAGGCCCATCCGCTCCACGACTTCCAGCGCGACACCGCGGATGTCCACGGCCTGTCCGCCGGGGCGCCGGCCCGGAGCGCGTTCGACGACAGTGGGCGCGAATCCGTGGCGGCGCAGCCAGTAGGCGAGGACGGGCCCGGCGATTCCGCCGCCGGAGATGAGTACGGTCTGCATGAGGAGCTCCTCCAGTGCTATGTACGGTGTACGCGCCCTGAACGTACGCCGTACGCACAGAGCCTTCAACCAGCCGTCTACGCGACGTGTACTAGAGCAGTCCCCTTCCGTTCGGCGTTGCCGCTGCTACCCTCTGTCCTAGTACACAGAAGGAAGGCGGCAGGTCGTGACGAAGACCACAGGGACAGCCGGCGATCCGCCCTATCTGCGCATCGTCGCCGCGATCCGGCGGCGCATCGCGCACGGTGAACTCGCCCCCGGGGACCGGGTTCCCTCGACCCGGCAGATCGCCGGGGAATGGGGCGTCGCGCTCGCCACCGCCACCAAAGCCCTGACCACCCTGCGCCTGGAGGGACTTGTCGAGGCCCGGCCCCGGATCGGCACGGTCGTCGCCGGAACCGCCCCCGCCGCACCGGCCCGCAGGCGCCCGCCACCCGCCCCGGACCCCGAGCAAGAGCAGGAGCAGGAGCTGAGCCTCGACCGGATCGTCCGTACCGCCATCGAGATCGCCGACGCCGAAGGGCTCCCGGCGCTCTCCATGCGCGGCGTCGCGGCCCGCCTCGGCGTCGCGGCGATGTCGACCTACCGGTACGTCCCGAGCAAGGAAGACCTCGTCCTGCGCATGGCCGACGCCGCGTTCGGCGAGAAGTCCTACCCCGCAGAAGCCCCCGACGCCCCCGAGGATTGGCGTACCCGCATCGAGCTGGGCGCCCGGACCCTGTGGAGCCTGTACCGGCAGCACCCGTGGCTGGCGCAGCTCGGCTCCCTCACGCGCCCGCTGCTCGTGCCCAATCTGATGGTCCACGGCGAGTGGGTGCTGAGCGCCCTCGACGGCCACGGACTCGACCCCACGACGCTGTTCGACATCCACGTCCTGCTCTACAGCCATGTCCAGGGCCTGGCGGTGCACCTGGAGATGGAAGCGCACGCCGAAGCCGCCACGGGCCAGTCGGAAGACCAGTGGATGGACAGCCGCGCGCCCGCCCTCCAGGAACTGGTGGAATCCGGCCGCTTCCCGGCCTTCACCAAGGTGGTCGGAGCCTTCGAGGACGGCTACGACCTGCGCCTCGACGCCCTCTTCGAATTCGGCCTCAAGACACTCCTCGACGGCCTGACGTCCATCATCGAAGGCCAGGAGGCTGTCACGGGCGGTACCGCCGCGATCGGGGGACCTCACCGTCCGGCGGAATCGCGGCTGCCTGCGGCTGACCGTTGACCGTCATGCCGCTGAAGTCCTTTGTGCGCGCTGCTGCCCGGATGATGAGGTGGCACGGTGACCAACCATGACGAAGCGTCAGCCGTCCGACCGTTGACGCTGGCTTGGGTGCGCCGGCACCTGGAGGCCGGCGAACGGATCGTCGGAATCGAGGCGCTGCACGGCGGCATCACTGCCGAGATGCGGAGGCTGACCATCGGCACGCGGGACGGAGGCACCCGCGACCTGGTGCTGCGGAGTTTCGTCGACCCGTTCTCCGTGGCGCGCGCCGAGGACTGGCTGGACAGGGAGGCCGGCGCCCTGGCCCTGCTGGCGGGGACCGGCGTGCCGGCTCCCACGCTGGTCGCGGTTGATCCGAGCGCCGCGCAGTGCGAGTATCCGTCGCTCCTCATGACCCATCTGGCGGGCCGGACGGTCCTCGACGATGAGGGGGTGGAGACACGCGTCCCGCTGCTGGCCCGTCAGCTCGTGGCGATCCACGCGCTTCGGCCCGCCGAACGGCCCCGGGATTATGTGGCGTTGACGACCGCCGACACCGTCGTCATGCCGAAGGACGCAGACGCGGCGGCATGGGCCGCGGCGATCGACGTGATCCGCAGGCCCGCGCCGCCCGGTGAAGGGCGGTTCCTGCACCGGGACTTCCAACCCGGCAACGTGCTGTTCGACGTGCCGCCCCCAGGGCCGGCAGGTGCGCGGATCACCGGCGTCGTCGACTGGGCGGCGGCCTCCTGGGGCCCGGCGGATCTCGACGTGGCGCACTGCTCCACCAATCTCGCGCTGCTGCACGGCCCGGCGTGGAGTCAGCGGTTCGCCGAGGCGTACGAGGAGGCCGGCGGGGTGCTGGCCGCGACCGCGAGCGAGCGGCTGTACTGGCGGGTGCGGGACGGACTGGCGTGCTCGGAGGAGGTGCGGTCGGTGGCGCAGCCCTGGCGGGAGGCAGGGAGAACGGAGCTGACGACGCGAGCCGTGGAGCAGCGGCTGGACGCCTACGTCACCTCCCTGATGGACACCTGGGGCTGAGCCGAGGCGGGCCGGAGCGCGGGCCGGGCGCCGAACGACGTCTGCACCGCGGTGACACTCGTCGAGCAGATCGAAGGGCTCACCGCTCCGCACGCTCGTAGGACTCCGCGGTGCCGTCCCGTGGCACCGCCCCGTCCGCCTCCGAGCCCGGCACGCAGCTCGTTGACCGTCGCGGCAGCCACACTGCGGCTGCGGCGCCGGCGGCCAGGGTGAGTACCCCGGCGACCAGTGCTGCCGTGATCAGGCCGTCGATGAACGCCTGGCGGGCCGAGGCCAGGACGACGGACCTGAGTGCGGGCGGGACGTCCGCCAGGTAGAGGCGGGTGCTGAGGATGTCGGCCCTTGCTGCTTCGGGGAGTTGGGCGGAGTACGGGGACAGGGAGAGGTGCAGGCTGGAGGCGGACACGGACGCGAGGATCGAGCCTTGCAGGGCCACCCCCACCGCCGAGCCGACCTGGCGGGTCGCGTCGTTGATGGCCGAGCCGAGTGCGGCACGCTGCGCGGGAACGGCCCCCATCACGGACCCGGTTCCTGCTGTTGCGGCCATGCCCGCGCCGAATCCTGCGATGATCTGGAAGACGGCCACCCGCGGGTAACCGGATTCCGGGGTCGCTCCGGCCAGGACGACGAAGGCGGCGACGACGAGGGCCAGGCCGCTCACGACCGTCGCCCGCGCTCCCCACCGGGAGATCTGCGGCACTACCGCGACGGCCCCGCGGCAAGGGCGAGCGGCAGGGGGAGGGTGCGGACGCCCGCCTGCCAGGGCGAGTAGCCCAGCACCTCCTGAAGGTAGAGGGAGACGACCAGCAGGGCGCCGTACAGGGCCAGGGAGAGGGTGGCCAGGGTGGCTGCGGCGACGCCGATGCGCGGGTCGCGCAGGAAGGCCAGGGGCAGCATCGGCGCCGCGCTGCGGCTCTGGTGGACGAGGAAGGCCGCCAGCCATCCTGTCGCCACGGTGAACGCCCCCAGGACGGTCGTGCTGGTCCAACCGCGGGTCGGGGCCTCGATGACGGCCCATACGAGTGTCAGCAGTCCCGCGGCGGACAGGACCGCACCGGTGAGGTCCAGGCGGCGCCGTTCCGTGTCCCGGGATTCGGGGACGAAGCAGTAGGCCAGGACGATGGCCGCCGCGGCGATCGGGAGATTGATCCAGAAACCGGCGCGCCAGCCGTGGTGCTCGACCAGCCAGCCGCCGGCCACCGGGCCGCTGGCGAATCCGATGCCGCCGACGGCAGCCCACAGCGCGACGGCGCGTTGGCGCAGCTGCGGTTCGGGGAAGAGGCTGATGACGGTGGACAGGGTGGCGGGCATGAGCAGGGAGGCCCCGGTTCCCATGGCGAAGCGCGCGGCGATCACCTGGGTGACGCCGTTGGCCAGGGCTCCTGCGGCGGATGCTGCGGCGCACAGGGCCAGGCCGGCGGTGAAGGCACGTCTGCGGCCGATGCGGTCGGTCATCGCGCCGACGGCGAGGACGGTGCCGCCGAGGGCGAGGGTGTATCCGTTGACCACCCACTGCACTTGTGAGAGGTGGGCGTGCAGGTCGTTCTGGAGGTCGGGGGCGGCGACGTTGAGGACGGTGAGGTCCAGGCCCAGCCGGTACAGGCCGAGGTACATGGCGGCCGCCGCCGTCCAGCGGTGCCGGGCGCGGGCCGGGGTGGCGGGGGACGGTGGTCGAGCGGGTGTGTCGGGCATGTGGTCGGGGCTTTCTGCCGGGCCTGGCGGGGTCGTGTGCTGCCGCGGTGTCACCGTGCGTCCGTCACCGTGTGTCCGTCACCGTGTGTCCGGACACAGCGTCGGTGCGCTCCTCGCCTTCGAGACGGCCCGCCGCCTGCAACGCCTCGGCCACCGGCCGCCCGAACTGCTGGCGCTCTCCGGCCTGGCCGCCCCCCACCTCGGCACCTACCGCACCGCCATGCCGCAACTCCTGCTCGCAGGCCGCGAGGGCATCGCCGAACCCTCATGGGTCGGCTCAAGGGTCGGCTCCGAACTCGGGGGTGCTGCTGTTTTCCCGAACTCTCCCGACAACAGGCGGTGGATCGTACACCGACATGCTAGCCCCGGCACGGTGATCATCCAGTTGGATCGGCAGTCGATCCAGGTTTGAACCGGGGGTACTGACGCGACCGTTCTCCGCGCTTCTCCTGAGCGTGATGCGTTCGAATGATTGGGCCACGGTGGTCGCGGGTCATCGGGGTGGGGTTCGCCGGACCACCGCGCCGGATCCGGCGAGCCAGGAGACCATCCGGCTCCCCGCGTCGACGGCGGCGCGCTGCGCCGCCCCGGCGGCATAGCCGTTCGCGACGATGTCCGGCCGGTCCACGAGGTTCCGGCACGCAGTGGTCAACTGCTGGTAGCCGACCAGCAGTCGGGACCACAGCTGCTGTCCCGTCGGGTCGGGCACCGTGAAATACTCGTCGGCCCGCCGGGTCGCCCCGGCGAGCTGTTCGCAGGTGCCGCCCACTGCGCGCAGCTCCGCCTCGACCTGAGCGTCGGAGGTGGCGTTCACGGCGCCGCCCATTGCGGCGGCGAAGTCACGCTGCGCCGCGTTGAACTCGTTGATGTGGTCCAGGCCTCCGACCGCCGCCCAGGCCTGGTTCTGGGCCAGCGCGATCGCCGCCGAGGGAGCGCTCCTCGTCTGGTCCAGCATCGACTCCGCGCGTTGGGCGTTCCCCCTGCCCGAGCCGGGCAGCTGAGCGACGGTCACCGCTGCGCCGGCGGCCCCGGCCACCACGGCCGCGACAGCCGCGACGGCCGCCACCCGGGCGCCATACCGCCGCCTCCGGCGGGGCGGCCCCACCGCGACGGGCGGCGCGACGTCAGGCGGTACCGCGACGGGGCGCAGCCCGGCCCGGACGCGCCGCCACAGCAGGCCCGCCCCCCGGCCCACGAAGGCGGCCAGGGCCGCCACCAATATCCCCAGGGTCAGCGTGTAGGCCGCCGCGATCTCCACCAGCCTCCACACCGCCCCCGGCCTCCACCCACAGGTGTTGGTCATGACGTTGAACGGGCCGAGGCAGCCGTCCGCACTCGCCAGAACGAAGGCGCCCACCATGCCGATCAGGCCGGCGACGCCGGCTGTGACGAGCCCGGCGAGCAGCCAGGCCGCCCTCGTCACGGCGGCGACGACCACGGCGGTCAGTGCCATCGCGGCGCAGATCACCAGGATCGGCCACATCAGGTAGGTGATCTGGAACGGGCCGGTCATCCGCACGGCCGCCGGGCGCGGTGTGTGCATGTGGGCCTTCGCCGCGGCCAGGGCGGCCCAGCAGAGCAGCCCGCCCGCCAGGCCGGCGACCAGGAGCCTGCCCGGGCCGGGCAGCGCGGCGGCGTTCGGTGACACGGCCGGGGACAGGGGCGAGGGCGAGGGCGGCGGTGCGTCCGGGCCGGGCGGTACGTCCGTGTTCGGCTGTGCGTCCATGTTCGGCTGTGCGTCAGCCGCCCCCGGCAGCGCTTCGGCGAGCCACTTCGCGCGGCGCCCCGGCCGGCGCAGCGCCAGCGCGAGCAACGGCAGCATCCAGAGCAGCGCCTCGGCCCACCACAGGCTGTGGGCCTCGCTGTCGGCGCCGGGCAGGACGCCCACCACCGCGATGACCTCCAGCAGCGGGCCGATGTGCGCCGGCGGCAGCCCGGACAGACCGTACGAGCCCAGGAGCCCGGCCGTGGTGAACGGCCACCCGTCGGTCAGGGCCTCGCCCTGCGCGTACCACCAGTACAGCACGCAGGCGAGGGCCAGCGAGGCGGCGGCCAGGCCCACGACCATGACGGGGCGCAGCGAGCGCCCGCGCCAGGAGGCGATCCACCACTCGGCGTTCTGTGCGGTCCAGGTCATCGCCAGCACCAGCGCGGCGACGAGGACCAGCAGGGCTTCGGGGTGGTTGGGCCACCAGTGGTTCCAGGCCGCCCTTGGGCCGAGCAGTTCGGCCGCGACGACGCCGGTGCCGAGCCACAGGCCAGCGGGCCATCCCGGTGGAGTCGGCCGGCCGGTGAGGACGGCGTACACCACGGCGCGCCACAGGGCGACGCCGCCGATGCCGACGACGAGTGTCGCGATGAGGACCGCTTTCGCGGGGAAAGCCTCGTAGGGCAGGCTTCCGAGCTGCCAGACGAGGATGTCGGCGGCGAGCCCGGTGAGGAACAGGGGCAGGGCGTCCAGCGCGAACAGTGCCTTCGGGTCGGTCAGGGAGGTCCGGCGCAGTTCCCAGGACGGGTGGGTGCGCCAGAGTTCGACGAACGCGGCGAGGGCCCGCGGCAGTGCGCGGCCGGAGCCCGGCCGGACGGGGACGTTCCAGGACTCCCGGCTCGCGCCCCAGCGGGCCGCCATGAGGTCGGCGTAGATCTCGCGGTTGCGCAGGATCCCGGCCCGCGTGAGGTGGACGGACACCGCGATCAGGAGGCCGAGCACCAGTTCGTGCGTGTTGAACGGGGCGAACTGCCCCCGGACGTCCGCGGTTCCGGTGAAGAAGAGGTTCTTCACGCCCACTGCGGCCCACGGGAGCAGGACCAGCACAAGGAAGACGCGCCACAGGGCGACGGTGGCGTAGGTGATGCCGATGTCCTTGTTCCGCAGGTGCGCGAGCTCGTGCAGGACCACGGCACGGAACCTTTCCCGGTCCGTGCCGCTTGTGGCGAACAGCCCGCCGTACAGGCAGACCGTGGGGTTGCGCCAGCGGCCGAACACGACGGCGCCGACCTCCGGCACGACCGGGTCGACGACGAACCTGGGCGTGCGGGCGAGCCCGGCCGTGTCCACCAGCTCGTCGAGCTGCTGGCGCAGCCGTCCGGTCGTGTCCAGCTCCTCCAGGGCGACGACCCGGGAACGGCGTGCCTTCCACACCGGCAGCAACCAGTACACCGTGAGAACCACGACGACCAGCAGCGCGCCCACGGCGACGGACACCCCGTCGAAGTTCTGGACGTAGCGCGCCGCGCACACCTTGAGCGCGGACTGGTTCCGGGTGGACAGGACGTAGCCGGCATTCATGGGTGCGCCGGGGTCGAGGCCCGCGGCCAGCCAGCAGGCCATCTCCTTGTCGGCCTGCTGGGAGGAGGCAAGGAGCTGCCAGACGGTCCTCGGGACCATGCTGGCGCCGGCCGCCGCCAACAGGAGCAGGAGCAGAACGAAGCGCAGGGTGGTGCCGGCGGCGAGGACCCGCTCGTCGGGCGGAGCCGGGGCCTGCCGTGGGCCTGCCTCGGGGGCGGCGTCGGCGGGCGCGTCGGTCATCGCGCCTCGCCGTCGGCCGCCGGGTCGGGTTCGGCCGGGTCCAGTGCGGTGCCGCGCGGTTCGGCTTCGGCCGAATCGTGTCCGGTGCCGCCCGGGTCGGCCAGGGCCAGCCGGGCCACCACCGCGTCGGCGATCGCCGACGCGCGCTGTTCCGCCAGGCCCCGCTGCGCGGCCGAGTCCAGCACCGACTGCCGCACCTCGACGAGCTGCTCACGCGTCAGCGGAGGGATCGTCACCGGCGCGGCCCCCTTGCGGAAGACCTTGCGCAGCCCGGCTCTCAGCCCCTTGGCGGCGCCGTCCACCGCGGCGTCCGCGATCCTCTGCCCCACCTGGTCCAGCGCCAGCCACACCACGGGGGTCACCAGCGCGGCGACTTCGCCGAGGCCGAAGCCCAGTGGTTCGCTCCGGCTGCGGCCCGCGAGCCGGCGCACGGCCGACGCGTCGTCGAACCGAGTCAGCCACGCCACGAGCGGCAGTTCCTCTGCGGCGACCTCGGCCACCACGTCACGGACCACGTCGCGCACTCGTGCCCCGCCCGGCGCGGCCTCGCGGCTTTCGGAGTGAGCTGCTTCGGAACCCATGGCACCTCCGTGGCCAACTCGCGGCACGCCCAGGCCGGTTGCCGCACCGGTCTCACCTTGGCCCAAGGAATCCGACGGGGCAATACCCGGCGGCACTCCCCCTACAATGCGGCGCCGCTGCGGCCGACCGGCCGTGCACGGCGGCGCAGCCTGGCGGACGCCGGTGCCAGAAGGTCGGCCGGCGGGGAAGCAAGCAGGTGGCCTGGCTCGTCCACCACGGGCAGACCGCGCGCTTGGCCGCCGACACCAGCGGTGCGCACAAGAGGCATTCCGTCGGGACGGCAGGATCTGAACCTGCGGCCACTTGACCCCCAGGGCTGACATGACTCTGTGTAACAGTTCAAGTGGACATCAGATAGATCGTGTGCAGATAATGCTATCGGGGAGTGGTCGGGTTCGAGGTCGCTCCGAAAGAACCTCGTTCGGGCCGCACAGCATCGCGTGCCGCAGATCGAGGTCGCGCTGCCGAATGTGGACGCGGAGTCAGGCCCTCCCTATGCGTTCAGTTCACCAGCCAGGGCGAAGGGAACCCAGTGACGCACAGTAATGGTAACCAATGCACCGAGCAGGCCATTGAGGCCCGCTACCAGAACTCGTTCGCCCGGTCCGCCGGGTACCTTCCGCCGGACCGGGCCGTCGTCCACGCCTGGCTGGACGAACTCGGCGGGTACGTCGAGCGGCAGCAGGCACAGGGCGCCATCGTCCGGCACAACTCGGTGGCCGAGCTGGCGAGGCTGATCGACCGGGATCCCGTGGTGCGGATGTACGTGAGCCTGATGATCGAGCAGGCTGCGGAGAGCTGGAAGGGCAAGGTGCGCGACATTCCCGACCTGCTCGACCACCTGGACGCCATCGTCACCTGGGCCCCGCGCTACACCGACAAGGTCCACTTTCCGATGTCCGCCCTGTTCGTCGACATGATGTACACGCCGGCCGGAGAGGCCGTCTTTCGCAACAGGGACCTCAACAGGGCGCTCGTGGGGATCCTGCGGGAGTGGTGCACGTACCTGGACAGCCCTGCCAGCCGTGAGGTGCTGACCACCGGCCAGTGGCTGTCAGCGGATGCTCGGCAGAAGCTCAAGCTCGACGACTTCGAAGTCGATTTCACGCAGCCCTACGGTGGGTTGGCCTCGTTCAACGACTTCTTCCACCGGGAGGTCAGGCCCGGCAAACGCCCGGTCGCGGGCAGCACGGATCCCAAGGCCATCGTCGCCCCCAACGACGGCAGGGTGGTCAAGATCCAGGGGAACGTGCAGCGCACCGACGAGTTCTGGGTCAAGGGCCAGCGCTACTCCCTCTACGACATGCTGGACGGCAGCGATCTGACGGACGGCTTCGTCGGAGGCGATGTCTACCAGTCGTTCCTCTCCGGCGGCGACTACCACCGCTGGCACGCCCCGGTCAGCGGTACGGTCATCAGCGCACGGGTGGTCGAGGGGCTGACGTTCACCGAACTCGAATCGGCGGGCCACGACGAGGATGCCGGCGTTCAGTCGCAGATCTACGAGGCCTCGGTCAACGCCCGCGCCCTGATCTTCGTCAAGAGCCCCGACCCCGTCGGCATCGTCTGCGTGATGCCCATCGGCATCACCGAGATCTCCTCGCTCACCATCGGGGTCACGCCGGGGCAGCACGTCGACAAGGGCGACGAGCTGGGATATTTCAGCTACGGCGGCTCCAGCATGGTCCTGGTCTTCCAGCCGGGTGCCGTAGCCGCCTTCGACGTGCCGGACAACACGACCGGAGACATGGAGAAGGGCCAGTGGTGCGCGGTCAACTCGCAGATCGCCCACACCCGTTGAGCTCAACGCCGTTGCGTTTGGCTGTTCGGTGGCTGGTCAAGTCCCTGACGACGAGGATCGGGACCTCTGGTAGATCACTTGCGTCGAGCAAGATGATCAAGACCCAGGGGTCCCGTTGCACGCCGTCGCCGGCAAACGCAACGGCGTTGGTCTCCGGCTGTTGAATCGATCACCTGCTCGGGCTGCCCATCACGCCTTGGGCGACTTGTAGATGGTGGCGGCCATCGCTCCCAGTTGCTTGTTGGCCTTGAGCGCGAGGTCGATGGCATCGCTCACGGAGTCACTGGGCACCGGAATGTTGTTCACGTAGATCGCGAAGGCGTAGCGGCGGCCGTCCTTCGCATCGATATAGCCTGCGAGCGCCTTCGTGCCGAGAGCCAGCTTGCCCTGGTAGGAACTGACCAGGGTGCCAGTCTTCGCACGGATGTGTCCTGCGGCGGGATCGGTGCGCTCGATGACGTCGGCAAGCGAACCGTCGACGCCCATGCTCGGCATGGAGTCGTAGAAGACGTCGAAGTCGTCCTGTCGTGCCAGGTGCCGCAGCAGCGCCACCTGGGCAGTCGGCGTCGCCTTGTCGCCGGGGAGGCCCTGGGCATCGACGAGGCTCACTGAATTCGGATCCACACCTGAGTGAGCGAGGAACTCCTTCTCGATCTTCATGCCGTCCGCATAGGTTCGTTGCCCGTTGTGTGCTGCCATCAGCGGCGGCAGAAGGTTCGCCCCGAGGTTGTGGCTGACCTTGTTGATCAGCTTTGCGTACTCCTTGAAGGGCGGAGAAGTGTAGGTCGCCGATACGGGCAGCGAGCTCACTTCCGCCGACGGAGGAAGCTTGCTGTCGGGGTTCGCTCCCAGCGAGGGGGCGGATACGCTGACGCCGTTTCTGGCGAGTGCCTCGATGAGGACGGTGCGGGCGAACGCCGCCGGGTCGGGAACCTGGTAGGTCGTCACGAAGGGAGCCTTCACGTCCGCGGGCACGGAACCTCGGACCCGAATATGGCCAGGACTCACGCTTTCGGTCGTCACCGTCGGCTTGCTTCCGGCGGGTGTGGTCGTCACCTGCGCGTCGACGCCGAAGGCGGCCGTCTTCGGGCGCCAGTCGACCTTGGCCGGCTCGCCGGGTGCGCCCGGCGTGATGAGCACGTCGATCAGGTTGTCGTTGACGATGGCCGGAGTGACCGGCACCCCGCCGATCGACACCGGATCCCAGAGTCGGTTGTCGATCACCACGTCGCCGTCGACATGGCGGACTCCACTGGCCGCGACCTGTCGAGCCAGCTCGTTGACACCCGCCAGCGGATCCTCTTCGGTGATGGTCGCCATGCCGGGTACGGCGTTGGCGTCGTAGTGGTCGAAGTCGGGGACGTCCAGTCCGCCTGACGCGGTGGTCCGCCCGCCGAGTGCCAGATCGCCGCTCCCGACCAGGATGAGATCGCCGGAGAGCCGCCCGTCCGCGGAGACCGTACCCGAATGCACCACGGGCGTACGGAAGCGATGGTCGTCACCCAGGACATCGAGCGCAGCACTGACCGCGAAGGTCTTGGCCGTCGAACCGGTCATGAACTGGGAATCGGCGCCCTTGGATTGGACGACCTTCCCCGTCTGCAGATCGGCGACCTGCAGGCCCCACTGGCCCGACGACCACGGCGCGGCACTCATGAGCTTCTGCAGGTCGGCGCTTACCCGTGTGGCACCCGGTGCCGGAGAGGCTGAGTTGTCCGTGGAGTTGTGGGAGCACGCCGTCATCGCCACGGCAGCCGTCATCGAAGCGGCGAGCGCCAGGGCTGTACGCCGCCGTACCCGAGGTGTCTTGATTCCGGAGAGGGAGTTGCTTGAGAGGGAGTTGCTTGACATTCGTTCTTTCCTGTTCGACTTTCGCGCTCGATCGAACGCTTCCGGCCTGGTTGCTGCGCGGCGGCTAGGACTTCCCGCCCTTGCCGATGGCGATGCTGCCGTTGCGGGTCCGGACGGCCACGGAATGGCCGCTCGCGTCGTCCTTCGCGACGTTCACGGTGACGTCGCCCTTCTTCGCGGCCGTGCGGACCGCGTACTTCGATTCCGGCAGGCCCAGCTCGACGTTGCCGTCCCTGCTCTGCACGTCGACCAGGTCGGGCACGGCGGCCAGGCCCAGGTCGACGTTGCCGTTCCGCGACGTGACGCTGACGGACCGGGCGGAGATCCCGTCGCCCTTGATGCTTCCGTCGCCGCCTTCCAGGGCCAGCTTGGCTCCGTGGAGGTCCGACAACCGGACGTCGCCGCCGGCGGTCCTGGCCGAGAAGTCCGCGGTGAAGCCGGTGGCCTCGATGCGCCCCTTGCCGCTCTCGGCGGTGACGGCGACGGCGCGCGGCACCTTCACGGTGTACTTCGCGCTGCAGTCCACCGAGATCCCCGTGCAGTCCAGCGAGAGTGTGAGCGTGCCCCCTTCGAGCTGCCAGCCGGACCCCACCTCCCCGCCGACCTTCCTGCCGCTGACCCGTCGTTCCACCTGAACGCCCTCGATGTCGGCGGCCACCAGCGCGAGGTCGGCGGAACCGGAGTTGACGGTCAGGCTGCCACCGGCGAAGTCGAAGGACTTCGATTCCACGGTCGCGTCGGCCGATGCGCCGTCCGTGGTGCAGGCCGTGGCGGCGAGGCCGAGGAGCGCGGCTGCGCCGAAGGCGAGAAGCGTGCGCGTGGTCGGTTTCATCGAATTCTTCCTTCGTCAACGAACATGGTGGTGTGGATTCCCGCACCCCGGTTCACGAGCGCAGCGCCCGGACCGCGACCGTGCGCGACACCCGGGCCGCCTGCAGGACCAGCGCGAGGCAGGTGGTGACCAGCGTCCCGGCGGCGAGCGCCCCGAGCGTGGCCCAGGGGAGGCCCGCCAGGACCCGGACGACGTCGATCCGGGCTCCCAGGGCGATGGTGAGACTCGACACGGCGACGAACAGCGCGCCGAAGACGATCGCCGTCCCCGCGTAGATCGCCCCCTCGTAGACGATCGACCGGGTGACCACGCCCGGCCGCGCACCGGCCACCGTCACGACGGCGGAGTCACGGGCGCGCTCCCGCCCGACGAGGGCGATCACGGCGAGGCCCCCGGCCCAGGACACGACGAAGACCCAGCCCAGCACGACCAGGATGTTGTCCAGCCCGGCGCTGCCTCCGGGCATGACCTTCCCCATCACCATGAAGAGGCCGACGAACGACAGGGAGAGCGCGAAGGGCAGCACCGTGGTGACGCTCCTCGTCGCGCGGGCCCGGCACGACTGCACGGCAAGGTGCCAGGCGACGCCGCGCGAGGGCACCAGCGCCGTCCAGAGCTTCATCAGCGGGGTGAGCACCCACGGCCCCATCAGCAGCAGCAGGCAGAGGAGGAAGAGGTTCCCGGCGAACGCGAAGGCCGTCCGCTGGGCGAGCCCGCCCTTGAGTTCGAGGCCCAGGCCGGGGACCCACATCCCGACCACACCGGCGAGCAGGCACAGGGCGAGGCCACCGCGGGCTACGCCCGGCCGCGCCGGGGGATCGGAGAAGTCCCGGAAGGCGCGCATCTCCGGCGTCCTGGCGGCCCGCCGGGTGACGCCCCAGCCCCCGAGCAGGCACGGAACCAGTCCGGACAGCACGCTCACGCCGACGTACCAGAACCGGAACCCGACCGAGGCCCCGTGCAGTTCGAGACCCGTCCCCTTCCACTGCGCGAGGGCGACACCCGCGACCAGCAGGGCGAGCGGTGCGGCCAGCGCGCCGGCCACCGCGCCCAGCACCACCATCTCCGTCCGCAGGATGAACCTGACCCGGTGGCGCGGAATCCCGAGGATCACCCACAGGGCGTGCTCGCGCCGCTGGGTCGTCAGCGTCAGACCGACCGCGGAGGCGACGATGCCCACGGCGGCGAGCACGGTGAAGAAGACGATGTTGCCGCCGAGGGCGATCGACGCGGAGACCATCCGTGCGTCACCCGCCGCCCGCGCCGCCGAGACGGCGGTGAACATCGCGATGGCCGAGCCCGCCGAGCACGCCGCGCCGACCGTGGCGCACAGGAGCGTCCACCACCACATCGACGCCTGCAGGCGGATGTCCGACAGCACGAGCCGGATCACGACTCCTCCCCGCCCGCTTCGTCCGCCGACTGCGCCGCGAGGACGGCGTCGCCCACCGCGCGGGAGTCGCCACCGGGGATGACGGCGTGTACCCGCCCGGACCCCATCACCACGACCTGATCGGCCCGCGCGGCCGCATGAGGGTCGTGGGTGACCATGAGCACCGTGCTCCCCTGCGCGGGAAGCGCCTGCAGCCAGTCGAGCACCACATGACCCGACTTGAGGTCGAGCGCACCCGTCGGCTCGTCGGCGAAGACGATCCGCGGCTGGTTCGCCACCACCCGGGCCACCGCGACGCGCTGGCGCTCGCCACCGGAGAGGCGGTCGGGGCGTCGCCGCGCGTGCTTGGCGATGCCGAGCCGCGCCATGGCGTCCTCGACCCGCGCCCTGGGCACCCGGCGGCCGGCGAGCCGCGCCGGCAGGGCGATGTTGTCCTCGACCGTCAGCGAGCTGACGAGGTTGTACTCCTGGAAGACGAAGCCGATGTTCTCGCTGCGGAACGCGGCCTGCTTGCGGGGGCTGAGTGAGCGGACGTCCGTCCCGAGGATCTCGACGGACCCCGCGGTCGCCCGCTCCAGCCCGGCCGTGCAGAGCAGGAGCGTCGACTTGCCCGAACCGGAGGGGCCGACGACGGCGGTCAGCCGGCCTTCGGGAATCTCCAGGTCGATGTCGTGCAGGACGCGCGTCGTCTCGCCCCGGCGGCCGGGAATGGGGAATTCCGTCCGAAGGCCGCGCAAACGAATGCACGGCACGGGAGCGGTAGTGGAAACTGGCATGAATCAAGGAAAGCAGGGCCGGGCAGTGGAGTGCACGGGTTCCTGCACTGCTATTGGAGGTAGACTTGGATCTACCGCCTGACCGATCCGAACTGTGCGAAAATGTTGATCATGGCGCAGATTCGTGTTGCCCGGAGGCTGCTGACCGAATTCGTCGCAGCGGCCGCCTTTCCGATTCTCCTGATTTCCGTTCTCGCTGCGCCGGTCTCGGTTCCGGTGGTGGCCGAACTGGACCGCGCCAGGGCGCAGTGGTGCGGAGTCCGGACGATGCCGCTGCGACCCGCCGGCCGCAGCTGGCCGCAGTGGGTGGCCGGTCGGCTGCGGGCACGGTCGGTGTGGAGGACCGACCTCCCCGTGTTCGTCACCGCCGCGCTCCTGTCCGCGCTCTCGCTGTTGGTGGGCTTCTTCGGATTCTTCGGCGCTCTGGCGCTGGTTTTCTCCCCCGTCCTCTGGGGTTTCGGCATCGCCGCGAAAGTCGGCCCGTTCACCCCGGCCGCCCTGTGGGAAACCCTCGTGGCGGTGCCCGCGGGAATCGCCCTCGGTGCGGTCACCGTGGGCGCGCTGGCCGGCATCTCCCTGCTCCGCGACCTGCTCCTGCGGGCCTTCTCGGGGAGCCGGAACCCCGACCTGCTCGCGAAACTGGAGGAAGTCCGCGCCAGCCGGGCCTCGCTGACGGCGGCCTTCGAGAACGAGCGCCGGCGCATCGAGCGTGACCTCCACGACGGCGCCCAGCAGGAACTCGTCGCCCTCGTCATGCGCCTGGGAATCCTGGAAGCCGCAGCGACGGCCACCGACCAGGAACGGATCGTCCAGCTGGCCCGCCAGGCCCAGGCCCAGGCGGAGCGCGCGCTCGAACGGCTGAGGGAGACGGTGCGCGACATCCACCCCAGCGAACTGAGCGATCTCGGTCTCATCGCCGCGGTCCGGGAACTGGTGGCCAGATCACCGTTGCAGGTCGAACTGACCAGCACCGGTACGGACGCCTGGCTCTCCTCGACGATCGCCACGGCCGTGTACTTCACGGTCTCCGAGGCCCTGACGAACATCGCCAAGCACGCGGGCGTCGGGAGCGCCCGGATCGAGATGCGGTGCACCGAGAGCGGCGTCCGCGTCCGGGTGGGCGACGACGGCGCCGGCGGCGCGCGGATCAGCACCGGATCCGGGCTCTCCGGGCTGCGTGAGCGGATGCGAAGCGTCGGTGGGAACCTCGAAATCATCAGCCCGCCGGGCGGCGGAACGGAGGTCGTGGCATCCGCCCCGGCCCAACCCCCGTGGTGACGGAATTCGACAGGGAAAAGCGATGGGAAATCGATTGTGAGAATCATCCTGGCGGACGACAGTCTGCTGATACGCGCCGGAATCCGGGAGATCCTGGTTTCCAGTGCCCACGACGTGATCCGCGAATGCGAGGACGCCGACGAACTGGTCGCCGCTGTCGACGACCTCGCCGCCGCCGGAGCCGCCCCCGACCTGGTGATCACGGATGTTCGCATGCCGCCCGGGAACACCGACGATGGACTCCGGGCCGCGATCGACATTCGGTCGCGGCACCAGGACCTGCCGGTACTGGTCCTCTCCGCCTACGTCACGGGCCCGTACGTGCGCGAACTCCTGAACGGCCCGGGCGCCGACGGGGCAGTCGGCTACCTGCTCAAGGAGAAGGTGGGCAGAGTGGCGGACTTCCTGCGGGCCGTCGAGACGGTCTCCGGCGGCGGAGTGGTGATCGACCCCGAGGTGGTTCGCCACGTCACCCGCGCCGACCCGCCGCGGGGCCCGCTCGCCCGGCTCACGGCCCGCGAACAGGAGGTGCTCGCTCTCATGGCCGAAGGCCGCTCCAACGCGGAGATCGCGGCAGAGCTGTTCCTCTCGGGCGCCGCCGTGGCCAAACACGTGGGGAACGTCTTCCTGAAACTCGGCATGCCCTCCGGCGAGGACAACCGCCGGGTGAAGGCCATCCTGACCTGGTTCGAATACAACTAGGACTTCAACGCCGTTGCGTTTACCGGCGGCGGCGTGATGCAAGTCCGTCTTCCGTGACGTGGATCTCGACGGAAAGGGCGTGGGTCCGGGTGGTTTGCGGGTGTTTTCCTGCGATCGGCCCGTACTTGCTCGTTGGGTTCTTGCGGCTGCGGGCCTTGACGCGCTGGCGCCGCGCGGTGGGCGGCAGGTTGTCCAGGACCATCCGGCCGATCGGTCCGAGCAAGGGGTCGGGTCCGGCGGCGTGTATGCCGGTGGCGGTGGTGACCTGATCGGCGGCATTGCCCGCTCCACCTTCGCCCTCAATGGCCATATTAAATGATTTCTATTGAGAATACCTCACACCCCATATTCCCCTTCCGTCACTACACACTCAATCACCCCTCGCAGGTAGCGGAATTTCACCGAAGCACTCGACACCGTTCTTCGGATGTGGGACAGTCAATTTGAACCACCTGGTTTTGAGGAGCACAAGTTGCCCGTTTCCAGGAGATTGATCTCGCCCGATGGACACATCTGGGAAACCGACGAAATCACGGCCCGCGCATTCGCCGCCACCGAACTCCTCGCACACCGTGGCGTCGAACCCGGTACGCGGGTGATGATGAGCGGGGCCAATTCCCCGGAATGGGTCGTCACTCTGCTCGCGCTCATTCACCTCGACGCTTCGGTGGTCCTGGCCGATCATCGCGCCACCCCGTCACAGCGGTCGAAGATCCGCGCCCAGGCGCGCGTGGTGCTCGAAATCAGCGACGGTACGGGCCGCACCGCGGTGCCGCGCCCCGCTTCGGACACCGCGGCCGTGCCCGATGTCGCGAGCTGGGCACGGCGCCAGGACGCCGCGATCTCCTGGTCGTCGGGGACGACCGGCAGCCCCAAAGGCATCGTCCGCTCCGGCCGTTCGATTCTGGACAACCTCGCGCTCAGCGCGGAACGCATGGGGTACCGGCCTGACGAGGTCTTCCTGCCCATCCTGCCGTACTCCCACCAGTACGGTCTGTCGCTGGTCCTCTGCTGGTGGCTGGGCGGAGGCACGCTCGTGGTCTACGGGCCGACCACGCGCCTGGACCGTGCGCTCGCGGTCGGCGTCGACCACGGCCTCTCCATCGTCGACGGAGCCCCGTCGACCTACTACAGCCTGCTCAACGTGCTCGACCGCCGCCCCACCCTCGTGAACGCGCTGGAGACGGTACGAGCCTGGTGCGTGGGCGGCGCGCCGCTGGGGAGCAGCCTGGCGGCCCGGTTCCACGCCCGCACGGGCCGGCACCTGCTCGACGGCTACGGAGCGACCGAGGCCGGAAACATCGCGCTGGCGCCCCCGACCGATCCGGTCGGGTGCGGCACGCCGCTGCCCGGTGTGGTCGTCGAAGTCCACGACGACCATGGCAGGCAGCTTCCCCACGGCCGGCTCGGCGAGCTCGTCGTCCGCAGTGACGGCCTGATGACCGGCCACCTCGGCGCCGACGGTGAGATCGTTCCGGTTTCGAGTCCCGTTCACCGCACCGGCGACATCGGCCTGATCGACGATGCCGGCCGTGTCTTCCCGGTCGGGCGCAAGCACGCCGCGCACCGTGACGGCCACACGCTCTATCCCGACCACCTTGCCAAGCTGGCCGAGTCGGCCGGCGCGCAGACCGAGGTCGTCGCGGTCCCCGACGCACGTCTGGGCTGTCGTCTGGTGTTCGTGATCGCGGACCCGGACGCTCACGAGCCCGCGCACTGGAAACGGCTGCTGCGCCCTGTGCTCGCCCGCTACGAGCAGCCCGACCACATCGTCGTGCTTCCCTCGTTGCCCCTCACGAACACGGGAAAGCCCGACCGGGCCGTTCTGGAGAAGATCGCCATGAGCTCGCTGCCCGCATCGCCCAGGACGACCACCGACGTCACCGCATCCGGCTCGACCACCGGCTCGACCGTCGGTGCGACCGGCTACCGCATCCCCTTCGCCGGCCGTGTCGACGCGCTGCGCGCAGTGCGCCAGTACGTGGCCGACAACGAGGACGCGGTGATGGGAATCCTCACCGAGATCTCGCCCCACCACACCGCCGGCGCGGAGATCCGCTCGTTCCTCGCCACCCTGGACGGAGCGGAGGAGGAGATCCGTCGCGTCCGGCCCGGCTGCGTGCCTCGGGTCGCGGTCTTCATGCCCTCCAACATGCCGCTCCATTCCTACGCGCTCTACATGCTCATAGCATCCCTTTACAGCGAAAGAATCACCTTTCGGCCGTCCTCCGAGATCAAAAGCCAGGTGCAGCGCCTGCACGACCTGCTGGCACCGGTCCACGGCCTGCCCATCAGCCTTTCCGAGCTCAGTCAGCGCAAATTCGTGACAGGGCCGGTACGCGAGGCGGACCTCGTCGTCTTCACCGGCAATTACGTCAATGCCGAGACCGTCCGCGAGGGGCTGGCGGAAGACCAGCTCCTCCTCTTCTTCGGTAACGGCATCAACCCCTTCGTGATCGCACCCGACGCCGATCTCACCCGCGCCGTGCACGACCTCACGAGGATCCGGCTCTACAACTCGGGCCAGGACTGTTTCGGTCCCGACGTCGTGTTCACGCCGAAGGGCCGCACCGAGGACTTCGTCGACCTGCTGTCCGCCGAACTGGCTTCGCTGCGATTCGGAAGGAACGGCGACCCCGCCGCCGACTACGGCCCGATCTTCTACGACTCGGCGCTGGTGAACTGCTCGGGCTACCTGGTGCACCACGCACGTCGCATCCGGCACGGCGGGCGCATCGACCTGCCGTCCCGCAAGATCGAGCCGACCGTGCTGCTCTGGGGCTTCGACGACAAGATCCCCCTCGAAGAGATGTTCGCCCCGGTGTTCAACGTCGTGGCCTATCCCAGCGCGAGGCTGTTGCGTGAACGGCTGTCGAACCCCTACTTCAGCGAGCGCGCGCTGGGAGCGATGGTCTACGGGAACGATCCGCAGACGGTGGATGTGCTGGCCAGGCGTCACCAGACCTGTGTCGACCACACGCTGCTCGACGCCGAGGACGGCAACCGCCCGTTCGGCGGATTCGGGATGCGGGCGAACTACATCTCCTACGGCGGCGAGCGGCACGCCGAACCGCTGCTCATGTCGCAGGCCGTGGCACAGACCCTCCCGGCGGCTGCCCCCGTCGCGGTGAGCGGGGAGTGAACCAGTTGAGCCAGGTGAGCAAGGTGAGCAGACGGTACGCCGACGCGTGGTCCGCGATCGTCGACCTGCTGGTGGCCAACGGGGTGGACACCTGCTTCGGACTGCCCGGCGACGATCTGGAGCTGCTCCGCGCCCTCGACGCCGCCGGACTGGACCTCGTGCCGTGCCGTGACCAGCGCAACGCGATGTACATGGCGACCGGTTACGCGCTGCAGTCGGGCCGGCTCGCCGTATGCGCACTGGGCAAGGGCCCGGCCGTCACACACGCGGCCACGGGACTGCTCGAAGCGCGGGAGTCCGGTGCACCCGTCCTCGTGCTCGCCGCCGGCGTGCCCGAACGCCGCCGGGGCAGCGGCGGATTCCAGGAACTCGACCAGGTCGCCGTGACAGCGCCGCTCGTGCGGTGGGCGCACCGGGTGGGGCATCCGGACCGGGTCGTCCCCGCGGCGGTGACGGCGCTGACCCGGGCTCTGGGCCCGCCGCCCGGACCGGTGTACCTGGAGGTGCCCGATGACGTCCGCACGGCGGAGGTCCTCGTCACCGGAGCATGGCCGACGCTGCCCGAACCACTGGTCCTCGAGTCCGTTCCCGTGACGCCGGGGCCGGCCCTGGCGGCGATCCGCGCGAGCCGGCGTCCGGTGGTGCTGGTGGGCGGCGGAATGCGGCACCGCAACGGCGGCGGCGTGGTCGAGCGCTTCGCCGAACGCCTCGGCGCGGCGCTCTTCACCACCGCGTCCGGCCGCGGTGCCGTCGACGAGCACCACCCGCTGTTCTGCGGCGTGGCGGGCCTCTACGCCGCGGCCCCCGCCCGCGAACTGTGGTCGTCCTGCGACCTGGTGGTGTCGCTCGCCGGGCGACTCGAGGAGACGGTCGTCGAAGGCGGGACACCGTGGCCCCCGGTCGCGGTGGTGCAGGTCAACGTGGATCCGGGCGGCCTGTCGGCCGAGTTCGCGGGCCCGCGGGTGCTCGGGGACGCCCGGCACGCTGTGCTCGGCTGGTCGCGGGCGTTGGAGGAGGGCGGCGAGGCCGAACTCGCGGACGCGACCGAGGCGTGGGCGAACAGGATCGCCGACGCCCGCAAGGCCATGTCACGTGAGGTGGAGGCGGAACTGGCCCGCGCGGCGACGCTGCCGGGGATCCGCATCGCCGAGCTGCTCGCCGCGCTCGACGCCACCGCGGGCGAGCCCCGCGTGCTGGTCCAGGAGAACGGGCTGCAGGACATGTGGTCCTACGGCTTCCCCTTCCACGTCGGTGGCGGGTCCGTCGTGCCGTCGGAGCAGACCCCCTTGGGCTTCGGCGCGGCCGCGGCCATCGGGGTCAAGCGGGCCGCCCCGGACCACGAGGTCACCGCGTTCATCGGGGACGGCGCGTTCCTCGCGGCCCGCGCGGACATCGCCGTCACCGCTCCGGCCCACGGCGGCGTGCTGTACGTGGTGCTGTGCAACGGCGGCTACGGCTGGCTGGACGCCCAGCGCGCCCGCCTCGGTCTCGACGCCGAACGCCACCCCTTCGCCCGCCCGGGCGCGCCGCCGCCCGTGGTGGACGGGCCGGACATCCACTGTCGAGTGCTGCGCGACAAGGCCGCGCTGACCGCTGAGCTTCTTGCCGCGCGACGGTTCTGCTCCCGGGGAGGCACGGCCGTGCTCATGGTGCCGGTAGCGCCCGACGACATCCTCCCCTGCATCCGCGACGCCGAGGTGGTTCCCCAGTGACGAACGCAGCCGAGGTGGTTCCCCAGTGACGAACGCAGGAGAGCGGGGCGACGCCGGGCGCAGCCGGCCCCGGCGCCAGGTGGTGGTCACCGGGTACGGGGCGGTGACACCGCTCGGCCACAGTGTCGGCGAGACCTGGGCGGCGATGCTCGCCGGCCGCAGCGGCATCGCCACCGTGGACGCGATCGACGTGACCGGTCTCGGAGTCCGGATCGGCGGCCAGGTGCGCGGCTTCACACCCGGCCGCTACATGCCGCCGACGGTCAGCCGCCGCGCCGACCCGTACGCGCAGTACGCCCTCGCCGCGGCGCTGGAGGCGTGCGAGCACGCCGGACTCGTCGTCGACGACCGCCTGGCGCCGCGGGTCGCCGTGATCATCGGCAGTGGCTACGGCCCGGTCGGGGCGATCTACCGCGCCGCGAACACGCTGCGCGACAAGGGGCCGCGGGGCATCAGCCCGTTCACCCAGGTCACCACCGCCATGGACAGCGCAGCCTGCGAGATCAGCATGCGTCTCGGCACGCAGGGGCCCAGCCGGGCCCAGAGCACGGCGTGCGCCAGCGGCGCGGACGCGGTGGGCGCGGGGATGCGCATGATCGGCAACGGGGAGGCGGACGTCGTCCTGGTCGGCGGCGCCGACGCCTGCGTCACCACCGTCGACCTCGCGGGCAGCGGCAACGCCCGCGCGCTGTCCAGGCGCAACGACGACCCGACTGCGGCGTGCCGGCCGTTCGATGCGCACCGCGACGGGTTCGTGATGAGCGAGGGGGCCGCCGTGGTGGTGCTGGAGGCCGCCGAGGTGGCCGACCGGCGAGGGGCGGCGGCTCTGGCCGAACTCGCGGGTTACGGAGCGAGTTCCGACGCTCATCACTGGACCGCCCCGCATCCGCAGGGGCGGGGCGCGTGCCTCGCCGTCGAGGCGGCGCTGCGCGACGCGGGGATCACGGGGGCGGACGTGGACTACGTCAACGCGCACGGCACCGGAACGGTGCTGAACGACGCCACCGAGACGGCCGTCCTGCGCAAGGTGCTGGGTGATCGTGTCACCCGGATCCCGGTCAGCTCCACCAAGTCGATGACGGGGCACATGATCGGTGCCGCCGGAGCGGTCGAGCTCGTGGCCTCGATCCAGGTCCTGCGCACGGGTGACGTCCCACCGACCATCAACTGCGACGAGCCGATCGACCCGGACATCAACTTCGTGCCGCACCGGGCGCAGCACCACGAGCGGATGCGGATCGCTCTCAGCAACTCGTTCGGCTTCGGCGGCCACAATGCCGCTCTCGTGGTCCGAGCGGTGTGAGGGCCCGGCCGTGAACCGCCTCCCGGAGCCGACCCCGAGCGCCGCCGCCGTCACCGGCAGCGGGCCGCTGACCTGGGTCCAGCAGTGGCACTGGTTCGAACGCACCATTCCCGCAGCACGGCGGGTGAACCCGACGCCGCTCGCCGACCACTGCCACGTCCCGCCCCCGGCAACCCTCGCCGACGTCCACGTGGCGCTGGCCTCCCTCACCGCCCGTCACGAGGCGCTGCGCACCACGGTCGACCCGCTCCGCCCGATCCAGCACGTCCACCGCGCGGACTGGGCCCCGCTGCCGGTCGACCACCTCGACGTCCCGGCCGTCGATGCCGGCACCCTGGAGGCCGCCACCGCGGCGCTGGCCGCCCGCCCGATCGATCCCGAGCGGAATCCGCCCTGGCTCGCCAGGGTGCTGCTCGTGGCGGGAAGGCCGCGTGCGGTCCTGCTGGCCGCCCACCACGTGCTGATCGACGGCTGGGGGCTGGCGGTGCTGATCAACCAGTTGCACGACCAACTGCACGATCAACTGCGCGGCGTCGGCGCGCCGGCGGAGGCGTCCGTGCACCCGCTCGACACGGTCGCCGCCCAGCCCCTGGAACGCGCCCGCGCGGCGGAGCGCGAGTGGCTCGCGCGTCGCGCGAGCAATCCGACCGGCGTGCTGGCACCGTTCGGCGGGGCCGACGACGGCGCCGGGCGCCACCGCCTCCAGCACCGCTCGGTGGGTGCGTACGACGATCTCCACCGCGTCGCCCGGCGCCATCGGGTCAGCCCGGAGGTCGTCGTGCTCGCGGCGCTGGCCCACGACGTCGCCGGCCGCACCGGTGAACACCGGTTCCTCGCGTCCGTGGTCGTCTCCAACCGGGCTCGGGCCGCTCTGCGCAACAGCGTCGGCGTCCGGGCCCTGACGGTTCCGGTGCAGATCGACCTCCGCCCGGGCGCGGCGTTCGGCGAGGTGGTCGCCTCGGTGGCCGCCGCCTCCGCCGCCGCCTACCGACACGGTCAGTGGCGCCCCGCGGAACTGGTCGCCGCCGAGGCGCGGATGCACCGTCGCCTCGGTGTCGTGACCGTGCCCACCATCGAGTACAACTGCTACTCGTGGCCGCGCGACTACCTGGTCCCCGGGTACCCGGCCCCCGCCCACGACACTTTGCCGGACGCGTCCGCCACCTGGATCCGCAGCGCGCCCGACGAGCCCTGCGACACGCTCTACGTCGACCTCAGCCTCGACGCGGGGTTCGTCACCCTCGATGTCACCGTCGGGGACCACCTGCTCGACGCCGGGCAGGCCGTGGCGTTGCCCGTCCGTCTGTGCGCCTTCCTGCGCGCGCTCGCCGGCGGTGCCGAGTGCCCGGTTCCGGCGCGCCCGCTGACACCGGCCGCCTCCGGATGGTGGCGCGCCCCGCAGGGGTGGGTGTGCCCGGCCAAGGTCGAGGACGTGTTGCGCGGCCACGCCGGAGTGCTCGACGTGACGGTGGCGCCCAGCGGGGACGCCGCGAGGGAAGGCGAACCGCACCTCGTCGCACGCGCTCGCACCGCCCCCGGTGTCACTCCCGACGAGTTGCACCGCCACGTCCTGGACCACCTCGACGAAGTGCCCGGCATCGCGGCCCCGGGCCGCTACGTCCTGTCCCGCACCGCCACCACCGGCACCACCAGCACCACCGGCACGGCAGCGCTGCGGATCCCGCCGCGCCCGCCCGCGACAGGCGCCGAACGGGCGCTGGCCGCCGCCGTGGCCGCCGTCGCACCCGACGGTCCGCCGGGCGGCTCCTCCGACGGCCCTGACGCGGTGGACATGAACCGTTGCCTCGCCGACCACGGAGTCACCCTGGTCGCCGTCCCTCGTCTGCTGGCGCTGCTCCACCGGTTCGGCTTCACCGGGATCGCGCCGGACGAACTGGCCGGAACGGCCTCGCTCGGCCACCTTGCCACCGCCCTGGAGCCCTCACCGCCCCGCGCCCATCGTGGAGGAGACACCTCGCCTTGACATCCTCCCCGCCCTGAAGGACGGGGATTCCCCTCAGCCTCGCGGCTGAGCCGCTGCGCGTGAGCGCGGCGGTGGGACCACTTCCTGCTTCATCGACGACCGCCCGCCCGGAGTGCTCCGTTGAGGTCTTACACCGTCTCCACAGGCTGCAACCGCCAGTCCGGCGGCCAGAATGTTGATCGCCGCGTTGACGTCCCGGTCATAGGTCGTCCCGCAGTCACACGTCCACTCGCGGACGTCGAGCGGCATCCTGCCCCGCAAGGTGCCGCACGCCGAGCACAGCTTGGACGAGGGGAACCAGCGGTCCACGACCACCAGATCCCGCCCGTACCAGTCGGCCTTGTACTCCAGCATGGACCGCATCTCACTCCAGCCCGCGTCACTGATGACGCGGGCGAGCGTCCGGTTCTTGAGCATGTTCCGGACGGCCAGATCCTCGATCACGATCGTTTGGTTCTCACGAACGAGTCGGGTGGTGAGCTTGTGCAGGAAGTCCCTGCGCCGGTCGGCGATCCGGGCATAAGCCTTGCCGACCTTCAACCGAGCCTTGGCCCGGTTCGCCCCGTCGCCCCTGGCCTTGCGGGCAAGGTCGCGCTGGGCCCTGGCGAGGCGTTCGCGGTCCTTGCGCTCGTGCCTCGGGTTGGTGATCCTCTCCCCGGTGGAGAGCGTCACCAGCGCGGTGATACCGGCGTCGATGCCCACGGCCCTGTTGACCGGCTCGGACATGGCGGGCCGGTCGACGCACAGCAAGGAGACGAACCAGCGCCCCGCCGCGTCCAGCGACACGGTGACCGTGGTCGGCACCACCCCGTCCGGCAGAGGACGGGACCACACGATGTCAAGCGGCTGACGCATCTTCGCCAGCGTGAGCCGACCGTCCCGGTACCGGAACGCCGAGCTGGTGTACTCGGCGCACTTACGGGACTTCTTCCGCGACTTGAACGTCGGGTACCCGGCCCGCTTCTGCCAGAAGTTGGCGAACGCCCCCTGCAAGTGCCTGAGCGCCTGCTGCAACGGGACGCTGGACACCTCGCAGAGGTAGGCCAGCCCCTCGACCTTCTTCCACGCCGTCAGCATCGCAGAGGTGGCGTTGTAGCCGACCCGCTCCTGACGCAGCGTCCACGCCTCCGTGCGGGCCTGCAACGCCATGTTGTAGACCTTCCGCACGCACCCGAACGTGCGCGACAGTTCAGCCGCCTGCGAATCGGTGGGATAGAAACGGTACTTGAACGCCCGCTTCACATGGGTGGTCACCACAGATCACACACTATCGCCACCGCGTGCGACCACATGACGGATCATCACCTACCAGGACCGCACACCGCCTCGACGGCGCCCCGCCCACCCCTGGCCCTCCCCCAGCCCCCGACAGGCGGTACCCCCATGACGGGCGATCCATTTCCTCCCCCGGCCAACGCCAGGGGTATCCACGGAGGTATCCGATGACCGCGTCCCGCACCGCTGGACCCTCCGCGGACCGCCTGGCCCCGTGGGCCTTCGCCGCCTTCGTCGAGGCGAACACCCACGACACGGCGTACCGCCCGCCGGTGGTGGACGGTCCGGTCGGGCCGACCATCGTCCGCAACGGCCGCGAGCTGGTGAACTTCGCCAGCATCAGCTTCCTCGATCTGGAGCGCCACGTCCCGGTACGGCGTCATTTCGCGGAGGGGGCGCTCGCCCACGGCCTGAGCACCAGCGGGTCCAGGATGACCCAGGGGATCTGCCGCCCGCACCAGGTGCTGGAGGCGACGATCGCCCGTCACACCGGCAAGGAACGAGCCATCAGCTTCGCCACGGGGCTCCTGGCCAACATCGGGTTCGTCCACGCCATGAGCAGTTCCGCGCACTTCGACGCCGGGATCGAGGTGCGCAACCACGACACCGTGTTCGTCGTCGACCGCGACGTCCACTGGAGCATCTGGAAGGGCCTCCAGGGACTTGACTACGGCCGCAACGTCCACGCGTTCCGGCACAACGACGTCTCCGACCTGGCACGCGTCCTGGACCGGGCCCACACCCGCAAGACCGTGGTGATCGCCGAGAGCATCTACTCGGCCGACGGCACCATGGGGCCGATCGTGGAGATCCTCGACGAGTGCGACCGGCACGGCGCCGTCAGCATGATCGACGATGCGAACGGCTTCATGGTCTACGGGCCCGAGAACCGCCCCTACGCCCGGGAGGCGGCCGCGATCCGGGAGCGGGCCGACTTCGTCATGGTGTCGCTGTCGAAGGCCATCGGTCTGGAAGGCGGCGCGATCGCCGGGCCGGCGGCGGCCATCGACGCCTTCGAACTGCTCTCCGGCACCTCGATGTTCACGGCCGCCATCCAGCCACCGACCGCCTACGCCGCCGACCGCACGATCGACGTCCTCGCCGGCACTCCGGGGATCGTCGACGACTACCTGGCGCATGCCGCCCGCCTTCGCCAACAGATGCACGAGGCCGGCACGGCGACGACGCCGACCGAGTCGTACATGCTCTCGGTGCCGATCGGAAGCGACGCCGCCGCCCTGCAGATGCGGGAGTGGTTCGTCGAGGACGGCTACCTCGTCCCCGTCTTCTCCTACCCGGCCGTCTCACGCAACCAGGCGCTCCTGCGCCTGTTCCCGCACGCGGGCCACACCGAGGAGCAGCTGGACGGCTTCCTGCGCACCCTCCTCGCCTACCGACGACGCCTCGGGCTCTGACGTCCCCACCGAGGCCCGCCGCACCGGGGCTCGCCGCACCGAGGCTCCTCACCGACCGATGATCGACCCCATCCCCATCCCCATCCCCAGAGAGAGGAACCCGTGGTGGACTACATCGACATCCTCAACGCCATTGCCGAGATCGTCGAAGAGGTCCTCGGCATCGACTCCGCCGAGGTGAGCGCCGAGACGTCGTTCACCGACGACCTCGACGTCGACTCCCTGGCCATGATGGAGATCGCCGTGGCGGTCGAGGACAGGTTCGAGGTGAAGATCCCGGACGACCGGGTCACGGGGTTGAGGACCGTCGGCGACGCGGTGAACTACGTCGCCGAGCACCGGTGACCGCCGCCGGGACGGCTCTTCGACGGGGGCACCCACGTCGCATAGTGACACCCGGCGCCGGCGCCGCCGGCGTTGCCGGTGGGCCGCCGCCACGCCATGGCTGATGCCCCGTACCCGAGCCCCGGAGAGCCACCGATGACGACGGAGCCGACTGCCCCGCCCCTTCCGCGCGAACCGCTCGGCGATTCGCACCTGCGCCGCCTGATCGCGGGTCAAGGGCTGGCGGCCGTGGTCGATGCGCTGTTCATCGTCTGGCTCACGCTCTTCGTGCTCGACCTGTCGGAACCCGGAATCGCCACGGGGTTGGTTCTGGTGGCCGTGGCGCTGCCGCGAGCGGTGCTCCTGCCTCCTGCGGGAGTACTGGTCGACCGCCTCGGTCCCGCCCGTGTCGTGGCCGGCGCCGCCTGGCTCCGGGTCGCCGTCCTGCTCGCCCTCGGCGCCCTGGTCACCTTCACCTCACCGTCGTTGACGACGGTCGCGCTGCTCGGCGGGCTGCTCGGCGCCGCCGACGCCGCGTACTTCCCGGCGGCCCTGGCGTTGCTACCCGCCGTCGTGCCGACCGACAAGCTCTCCCGGGTCAACGGTCTGGTGCAGGGCGCGGAGTCGGGGGGCGATCTGGTCGGCCCGGCGGTGGCCGCCGGATGCATCGCCGCAGTCGGCTTCGCCGCGACGCTCGGTGGGATCGTGGCGATGGCCGCGTTGGCCGCCGTCGTCCTCAGCACGCTGATCCGGGTGGTACGGCGCGGCGAAGGTGCCGGGGTCGACGCCGGTCCGGCCGCCGTCGACGGCGAGCAGTTCAGCAGTGCGCGTGCCCTCGGCGTGGGCTTGGGATACGCCTGGCACGAACCACTGGTGCGAGGGATGCTGGCCGCCATCGCCCTGATCAACATCGCGGTCGTGGGCCCCGTGCTCGTGGGCGGCGCGGTGCTCGCCGATCAACGCCTCGGCGGCGCGGGATCCCTGGGCGTCGTGCTCTCCGGTTTCGGTGCCGGCTCACTGGCCGGCTCGCTGATGGCCGGGTGGCGGCCGCCCGCCCGGCGCGGCCGGACCGTGGTCGGCGGTGTCGCGGCGATCGGCGCAGGCATGGCCGCACTCGCCGCCGTCACCCACGTCGTCGCCGCAACCGCCGTCGTCTCGCTGATCGGCCTCGGATCCGGGTTCCTCGGAGTGGTCGTCGTGGCCACTCTGCAGGAGCGGGTGCCCGAGCAACTGCTGGGCCGAGTGCTCAGTCTCGTCGTGCTGGCCACGGTGGCGTTCGACCCGTTCTCCTACGTGATCGCCGGCGCCCTGCTCCCCTACGGCACGACGGCCCTGTTCCTGGTCTGCGGCAGCGCCGTCCTGGCGTGCGCCGGCCTGGTCGCCACGAGCCCGGCGATCCGCTCCCTGCGTTGACCGTGTCGATCGCCGGTCATCCGCCGATCACCGGGCCCGGCCGAGGCCCCCGTCGACGAAGATCTGCGCGCGGTCGCGGCACGTGGGTCGAGGCGGGACCCTTCGAGTGAAAAACCGGAGCACGGCCGCCTGAGCGGCGCTTCGCCAACGATCGAACGGTCGTCAGACCATATGTTTATCTCCGGCGCTCACAGCGGCGGTGCTCGTGCCCGGAGTGCAATCCCACGTGCCACAGACCACGAAGCCAAGAGGACCAGTCATGCGCTCCACCCGCCGCGCTCTCGCCGCTTCAATCGTGGCGGCCTCCGCCTCAGCCTTCGGCCTGACCGTCCTCTTCATGGGCGGGACGTCCCAGAGTTCCGACGCCACCCAGGTCCGCACGGTCAACGCCCTCGGCGCCTCGCAGAGCGAAGCCGAATCATCCTGGTCACCCTCCACCGATCCGGACTCGGACGACTCGGTGCCCCGTTGCTTCAGCTACGGCGGGCCCTACTGCGGCTGGGTGAGAGCCTACTGGGGCGGCTGCGACAGGGACTGGGGCCTGAGCTACGGGTTCAAAGACCCCGACGTACTCTGCCCCCACGACCCCCGCCCGAGCCCCTCGGCCACGGCCAGTCCCTCCGCGACGTCGAGCTCCTCGGCCACGCCCAGCCCCTCCGCCAAGCCCAGTTCCTCCACCAAGCCCAGTTCCTCAGCCTCACCCAGCCCGTCCTCCGCGCCCAGCGGCGCTCGACCACAGCCGGCCCCTCAGCCGTACCCGAGCCGCTCGGACGAGCTCAGCCCCTCCGCCACGCCCAACCGCTCGGACGAGCTCAGCCCCTCAGCCACGCCCGCTTCCTCGGCCGCACCCAGCCCCTCGGCCACCCCCAACCGCTCGGACGAGCTCAGCCCCTCAGCCGTGCCCAGCCTCCCGGCCACGCCCGGTTCCCCGGCCGCACCCAGCGCTCCGGGCGAGCTCAGCCCCTCGGCGGAGCCCAGCCCCTTCGCCGGAAGTAGCAGCTCCTTCTCATGAGCCCCGTCGGGCCGTAGGAGAGAGTCGGCGATTCGCCGACCTGATGACGGACCTGGAACTGGACACCTCCTACGGCCACCACCTCCCCGTCGCACCCGCCGACGTGCTCGCCGGCCCGGTCGAGGTCGAGGTGCCCCGAGACCGTGAGGGCAGCTTCCATGGTCCGCCGGCGCCGTGTCCGTGGTGGCATGAGGTATCCACCGACGCGTTCCAGTCCGCGTTCATCGATGCGGACACGGCGTTCGGGAACTGGTTCGACTCGCCGGCCGGGCCGTCGTGTCGGCCGGGCCGGCGGCTACTCGCGGTTCAAGAAGAAGGGCCGGGCCCGGGCAGAGAAGGTGGGCATGGGGAAGGTCCTTTCCACGTCAGCTGAAGAGGGCTTCGAGCAGTTCCAGGGAGAGCGGGACGTCCGCCAGCCGGTAGCCGGCCGGCGGCTCGCGGTGCATGAGGTGGCGCACCAGGTAGTCCCAGCGGCGTCGGGCGACGTAGCCGCTGCGGCCGAGGAAGCTGTGCTCGACGCCGGGGACTATCAGCAGGTCGAAGTCCTTGTTCGCGGCGATCAGCGCGTCGACCAGCCGCATCGTCAGATGCGGTGTCACGTTGTCGTCCATGTCGCCGTGGACGAGCAGTAGTTTGCCGACCAGGTTCCCGGCCAGCTCGGTGTTGGACAGCCGGGCCCCGGCGTCCGGGTCGAACGGTCCGTCGTAGGACTCGGCCCACAGCGCGTGGTAGTGGCGGTTGTCGTGGTTGCCGGCCTCGGCCACGCCGACCTTGTAGAAGTCGGGGAACGCCAGGAGGGCGCGGGCGGTGGTGAATCCCCCGCCGGAGACGCCGAAGATGCCGACCCGGTCCAGGTCCAGCCACGGACGCGCTTGCGCGAGTTGGCGCAGCGCCGCGACATGGTCTTCGAGCGCACCCGCGCTGCCCATGTTGCGGTGGGCGTGGTCGTGGAAGGCCTTGTCCCGGCCGGGCGTTCCGCGGCCGTCGACGGCCAGCACCGCGAAGCCCAGCGCCGCCACCGCCTCGGCGTCGTAGCCGTAGGCGCCCGGGTCGAAGGAGGCCGCCACCCGGTGGATCTGCGGGCCCGGGTAGGGGTGGTCGATCACCGGGTAGCGCTGCGCGGCGTCGAAGCCGTGGGGCTTGTAGAGGACGCCGTAGATCTCGGTGACGCCGTCGGCGGCCAGGGTCCTGACCCGCTCCGGCGGCGTCCAGCCGGCGGCCAGCAGCGGTGTGATGTCGGCCTGTTCCAGCTCGACCAGCACGGCTCCGCCCCGGTCACGCACGGTGATCGTCGGCGGGGTGTCGACGGTCGACGCGGAGTCGACGAACCAGCGGCCGTGTTCCGGCGCGGTGATCACGTGGTCCAGATCGTCGTCGGTGAGCTTGGCGATCCCGCCGCCGTGGGGGGGGGCGCCCGCCCCGCCCCCCCCGGGTCGGGGGGGGGGGGAGCGGGCCGTGGGTGAAGGGGGGGTCCACCAGCGCGCACACCGCCGCCGGCGACAGGACAGAGAGCGCGACAGCACA